>JAJDZO010000366.1 GCA_022824605.1 Acidimicrobiia bacterium | reverse complement strand
CGCTCAACAGCCGGGGTGGACTCGACGCCACCACCAGATGGCTGCGCGGTGACCCCAGCGCGGCGGCCGAGGCCCCCAGGTGCCCACTCACACAGATCCGGCGCCTCAACCGCGAGGTCGACGCGCTCAGCACACGCATCGCCAAAGCAGTCGCCGACACAGAGACCAGCCTCACCAGCATCTACCGCATCAGAGCCCTCGTCGCCGCGGACATCATCGTCGAGACCGGCGACCCGGCCCGATTCGCCACCAAGGCACGCTTCGCGATCGCCAACGGCACCGCCCCCCTCGAGGCCAGCCCAAGACGAGTCACCCGCCACCGGTTCAACCGAGGCGGCAACCGCCAATCCAACAAAGCCATCCACACCGCCGTCATCGCACAGATCCGCGGACCCAGCACCGAAGGCCACGCCTACTACCAGCGATGCCTCAGCCGCGGCAAGACCAAACGAGAAGCCATCCGAGCCCTCAAACGCCGAATCTCAGACCGAATCTGGACACACCTCCAAACCGACCTCCGAACCACGAACCCCACCCTCGCTTGACATAGGAGCTCACCACCCGGCGGGACGCTGCCCGCGAGAGACGCTGCCAGGGCCGCTCTGCCCAAGCGATCCTCTGAAGGTTCTCGAATTGGGGCGTCACCGGCGACGGTCATGACCTCCCATTACTAGCGCGTCGCCAAGGCCGAGACCCGCTGCGCTGGATTCTGCGTCGGACTCAGGGGGGCGGCGTGGGCTAGTCCGAGTAGGGCGCAAGTCCCGCCATGGATCTAGCCCCGCTGCCAACATCGTTGCCCTCCGGTTTCTCTTCTGCTGGCCCGGCCCTGCTCATCGACACCTATCTGCCTGGCTGCGGCCATGATCCAGTCCCAGCGTCGCCTATTCGAACAGCCGTTTCAGGCCTAGATGCCTCTAACGTCGATGGTCGTGAGTGTGGGTCTTGTCCAGCGTCACCACATACGAAGTTGGGCCGACCAGGCAGACTCGCGGTACGGGCTTGCGGAGCTAGTGCTACGCCTCGTCGAGGAGACTGCCGGCGGAGAAGTCGACGCCGAGTTCGCTCTCGATGAGGGTGCGGACATCGACGGGTTCGACGGAACCGCGCGGGCCGACATTGGGTCGCGCTGGGTGCCTGATGGTCGATCTGTGTGGGAGATTTCTACCGAACAGAGCGTGGGGACCAAGGCGAGCAGGGATTACAACAATCGCGTCGCCGCGCAAGAGGGTTGGAACACAGCGGAGACCATCTATGTCGCTGTGTCGCTACGGACCTGGAAACTAAGGGACAGATGGGCCGCAGAGCGTACGGCCGAGCGCCGCTGGCGCGCAGTGCGTGCTCTCGGTCTCGACGACATCGTGTCGTGGCTTCGCACGGCGCCGAAAGCTGAGTTCTGGTTGGCCCGGCGGCTCAAGCTGCACCCGGAGGAGTTCGAGATCGGTCCACGGTGGTGGGAGGGGCGCCAGCACGGCACGGGAGGCCTGTTCGATGCTGCTGTTGCTTTGGCGGGCCGTCGCAGCGCGGTCGAAGACTTGGAGAAGCGCATAGCGGATGGCAGGCGGTCGATCGTGGTCGAGGCTCCTGCCATTGAGGAGGCTCTGGACTTCATAGCTGCTGCCGGGGAGGCATCGGGCGCTCCCGGCGGTGGTTGTCTGCTGGATCGGATGGTCTTTGTCAGTGGAGCGAATGCTTGGCGGCGGTTGGTGGCTGAAGAAGTGCCACGGATGGTGCTGGTCGCTAAAGATCCCGAAATAGCGAGCGACCTGGGTCAAGTCGAACACACAGTCGTGGTTCCGGTGCAAGCCCACGGCGGAGCCGTTGTGGCTCGACCGACTCGTGACGGCACTCGTGACTGCGTTGTGGTGCCGCGTCTCGATTCCCGGGCTGTTACCGAGGCTCTCAACAGCGCTGCGGCACGTGGGCGGGGCATCGACTTTCATCGAGCGCAGAATCTCGGCTCCGTCGCCCGTCGCAGCGTCTCCGCGTTGCGACGGGAACTCTTGGAAGATCCGATGATCAGCGTGCCTGATTGGGCGCTCACCGACACGGGGACTTCCTTGACGGCTAGGCAGGCGAAGATGGCAGCGCTGCTCGCGGGCCAATGGATGCGCGGATCCTCAGAACATTCAGCCGTGTTGGGTGACCGTCAGGCATTGATTCGGTTGGCTGGTGGAAGCGTCGACTACGAGGCGATCGAGTTTGAGCTCAACGGCCTAGCGGCTGGTCCCGATCCGATGGTTGTGGTGTCAGGCTCGACTTGGCGGCTGGTCAACCCGAACGAGGCATGGCGCTTCCTGGCCGGACACCTCCTGACCGCCGATGCCATACACCAGTTCCTTCTGGTCGCTGCGGAGGCGTTGGGCGAGCGGAATCCCCTCGACGATCTCACCGGCGACGCACGATTCCTAGCGCAACTACGGGGGGTGGGTCGCAGGCACTCGCGAGCGCTTCGGCGAGGAGTGGCTCGCACGCTCGCGTTGCTGTGCATCCACGGCAGCGGCGTGCCGCTGCCCGGCGGACGCGGCTCGGGTGATCTCGCGAGACGCTGCGTAAGAGGGCTGTTTGACACCGCTGCTGGGGTTCCAGACTCGTCGAGCGCGGCGAGGGCACGGCGGTTGGTTGAGTTGGGTGAGGTGCTTCCGATGCTGGCAGAAGCTGCTCCTGATGAGTTCGTGGTAGCCGTCGAGCGGACGCTCCAGCCTGCCTCTGAGGCTGAGGGCTTGTGGTTCACCGATACCCGCGATGACCTGAGCGTCGCAGGCGCATCGTCGCCGCACACCCCGCTGTTGTTCTCCCTTGAGATGCTGGCGTGGCTACCGGACCATCTCGCAGATGTCGCGAACATCTTGTTACAACTCGAAGTTTTCGACCCGGGTGGGCGGCTCGCCAACCGGCCCGCCGCGACGTTCTCGGCGATCTTCTCCTCCTGGGCTCCACAGACCGGTGTCGGCCCTCAACAGCGCCTGGAGGTGCTCAAGAGGCTGCATGATCGGGTCCGAGCCAGTGGCGACAGCGGCCGCATGTCAGCACTGGTCCGGCTCCTCACCGCGCTGTTGCCCCCCCACGGCTCTACCGTCATGTCAAGCACGCCGCCGCAGATCCGCGACTATCAGTCACCGCCGGAGTCCACCACGAGCCGAGTCGTAGATGACTACGAGGAGAATGTGCGTGAGTTGCTGGTAGGGCTCACCGAACATCGCGTCCGAGAACACCGAGACCCCGACGGGATGCTGGAAGTGCTCGAAGCGCCAGGCGGTGTGACCACGGCCACTTCGCTGCCACCTGCGGCGCGCGACCGGCTGTGGGCGCTGTTCGAGGAAGCGGCTTCGGAGTTCGCGCCCGAGGAACTCGCCGGCGTGTGCCAGCGGCTAGAGGGCCTCGTCCGCATCCACAGACAGTACGCCGAGGCCGGATGGGCGCTACCCGAAGATGAGGCTGACCGCGTCGCTCAAATAGCCGCACAGATCACCGCCAGCTTAGGCATACCTGATGACCTGGTTGAGCGCCACTTGTGGCTGTTCGACAAGCACCACCCCGATCTGGGCCATGAGACACCACGCCGTGACGACCGGGCCGCCTATGAACAGCAGCTCCTCGCCCGGCGCGCAGCCGCCGTCAGCGAAGTGATACGCAGCGAGGGACTTGGCGGCGTGTATCGCCTTGCGGCACGCGCCGAAGCCGACGGTCGGGACGCGCCCGTGGGAGTCATAGGCGAAGCGCTCGAAGAGCTGGAATCCCGGCCACCAGACGACACGGACAACGGCGAGCAACACCCGCTCCCAAACGGCGTTGAGACGCGGCTGCTCGCGGGGCTCGATCTCCCCGTCGATGATGCGTCCGACTCACAGAACGCGCAAAGAGAGGCCGTGATCGCGCGCGGGTACTTCGCGGCACGATTCCGGCGCATCCGTCGCGCCGCTGGCGACGGCTGGGGCTGGTTGCGTGGGCTGCTGCACAGCAAGGATGTCACCTCTGCACAGCAGGCGCGGCTCATAGAGCTCACCCGCGAACATCCTCAAGCCTGGCAACAAGCCAAAGCGCTCGGGCCCGCTCCGCTCAAGGAGTACTGGAAGCTGATGACTTGGTACGGGCTCGGTCACGACTTCGACCATCTCGAAGACGTAGCCCTTGGGCTTCTCGGCGTCGGCCGCGCCACCGACGCCGTCGGGCTTCTCAGCGCCTACCGCGACGACGATGTCCTGAGCCCCGACCGCCGCGCCGAGTTGGCGATGGACGCGCTCGAAGCGCTGGCCGCGGAGGCCCCTACCGCGGCGGTGCCGACCGCGGGAGCCTTTGACGAAGGGTGGAGCATCGAACAGCTGCTCGGCTACTTGGCGCAACACCACCCCCTCACCGGAGACAACCTCGACGAACCACTCCTTCGAAGGCTCACACAACTCGACATCGACCATGTGAGCGTCCGCGATCTCGACCAGCCAGCACCGTTCATCCATAACCGTATGTCGCTAGACCCACACACCTTCGTCGACATCGTGAAACGCGCCCGCTCCGAGGGCGACGACCATCCACCAGGCCCCGGCTCGGGCCGAGACACCTCACCCGTGCAGCAACCCCGGTGGCGGATGTCAAGAAGTACCGCGCGTCGGATCCTCGACAGCTGGCAGCGTCCGCCAGGCATCGACGACACCTGTGCGCTCGACCCCCAACGGATGCGGGCCTGGATAGCCGAAGCGCAACGACTGCTCGACAACCATGGCCTCCGCGACATTGGCGACAGGCACATCGGAAGGGTGCTCTCAGCCGTTCCAGCCGACCCCACCGACGGCATCGCGCCGCCCATCGCCCTTCGGGACCTGCTCGAAGAGGGACAAAGCCAGCAATTCGAGGACGGTCTCGGCTCTGGACTTCTGTTCGGACCCAGCGGCGGCAGGGGCGGATTCGTGTCCGAACTGATAGCCGAGTCACGGCGAAGCGAACAACGAACTGAACGCGACGCAGCCACGATCGCTGCACACTGGCCCAAGACAGCGCGGCTACTGCGCCAAGTCGCCCGCGGCCACGCAGAGGAAGCACGCAGCTGGGAAGACGATCCCGACCCACTCGACTAACCCGGAGACAAGCCATCTGCCCAACTCCTCGGTAAAGCTGGCACCGGAGTGGATCGACCCGATCTATCGGTCAGCGACGGCGTTGGCCACCCGAGCCCTGCTGGGTGACTTGAAGGTCCTCGCTATGCGCTAGATCAGCTGCACGTTCGGTTCCCCCTCGAGGATGCGCTCTATCCGCTCAATGATCCTGAGTTGAACCTCCCAGGGTTTCACGCACAACCTGCCCAATACCCGGGGAGGTTCACCGAGCCGATCCTCGGCCCCCGCTAGGAGACTGCTGAGCAATGGACGGATGGGCGGGCGCGGCGCAGCCATCGGCTGAGCTGGACCGAGGGCCGGCGCAGATGTGGCCGCGGCTCTTCCGCGGTGCCGAGGCGGCGTGCCGCTAGGGGCGGGCGGGTAGCGGTACGCTGATCGCGTGTACGAGCGGATCCACATCGACAACTACAAGTGCCTCGTCAAGTTCGATTTGCATTTGAGCGAGACATCATTGCTCGTGGGCTCGAACGGCTCCGGCAAGACGGCCGTTCTCGATGTGGTCTTCGGACTCCGGAGGCTGCTCGCCGGTGAGGCCAAGGTTAACGACCGGATCGCGTTTCATCCGTCCACCCTGACGCGCTGGCAGCCCGGTCGCGAGCAGTTGTTCGAGATCGACGCAAACACTAACGGCGAGAAGTATCGCTACCGTCTCAAGGTCGAGCACACACTCGACGAGCGGCAGTCGCGCGTGGTCGAGGAGAGCCTGGTATCGCATGGCGACACACTGTTCCGGTGCGACTTGGGCGAGGTAAGGCTCTACCGGGACGACGGCTCCGAAGGTCCGGCCTACCGGGCCGACTGGAGCGAATCGGCACTTGCTCGCGTTGCGCCCCAGCCCGCCTATACGCGGCTGACGACCTTCATGGACCTGGTGCAATCGACGGTGGTGTGCTCGATTAGGCCCGCGCTGCTCGGCGCTGAGTCGGAACGCGAAGCCAAGTACCTCGGCCGTCACGCCGAGAACTTCGTGGACTGGTACCGCCACGCGGTCCAGGAGAATCCTGGCTCGGTCCGGTCCCATGTGGAGGCGTTGCGACCCGTCGTCGAGGGGTTCGACAACGTGCATCTCCAACAGGCTGGTCTCGATCAACGTGCGCTGATGCTGGACTTCCGCGCCAAATGGGCCGCGGTGGACGGCAGTGCAAGGCGGTTCAAGCTCCGTTTCGACGAGTTGTCCGACGGGCAGCGGGCGCTTGTCGTCCTATACGCGCTGCTGCATCTACGCGACGAGGAGCGTGGAGCCGTGCTGTTCCTTGACGAGCCCGACAACTTCGTAGCTCTCGCCGAGCTACAGCCCTGGCTCCTCGCCTTGGTCGAACTGTGTGAGGAAACGTCCTCACAAGCCGTCTTGTGCTCGCACCATCCAGAATTGATCGACTACCTGGGACCTGACAGCGGGCTGCTGCTACACCAAGAAGCAACTGCGGTGACCGTAGCTCCGCTCAGATCGCCTGACTTACCCGATTGCGGCCTCAAGCTGTCCGAACTGATGGCGCGAGGCTGGGAGCGGTGAGCCGCAATGTCCGCATCGTGCTGCTCTGCGAAGACCGTCAGCACGAGACCTTCGTGAAGCAATTCCTCTTGAGAGACGGATGGAACGTGCGCAGCATCCGCCCCGTAATCTCCCCGCATGGCCGGGGATCGGCTGAGCAGTTCGTCCGTGAGCGCTTTCCGACCGAACTTCAGGCCGTTCGCGCTAAGCGCGGGGAACGCGTATGGCTGATCGTGATGATCGACGGCGACGACCAGGGTGTTCTTGCTCGCCGCGCCTCCCTCGATGACGCCTGTAAGACTCGGGGGATCGCAGCCGTAGACCGCAGCGAGAACGTGCTCATCGGTGTGCCGACATGGAGCATCGAGACGTGGTTCGCGTTCCTCGAAGGAGAGGACGTCGACGAAACTCGACGTGACTATCCGCGACTCCCCCGGGTCAGGCACTGCCAGCGCCATGTTGATGAGCTGTACGAGAGATGCCGGCAGGACCGCCAGAGCACCCCGCTACCACCGTCGCTAGACGATGTCTGCGTCCAGTATCGGCGCCTTCCGTTGCGGTAGTAGCCATGGCGGCGAGATTGCCTGATCCGATCTCTACGCCTCCGTTGGTGGTCGTGCGGAGTCCTCTGAGGGTCGTGTAGCGCATGTGGCTAAGTGATGTACCGTGCCCAGTCGTTCACGACCTCGCGGCGCTGCTCCAGGAGGTCGGAGCGTCGGTAGGCGGCTTCGACGGTGTTCTTGACGACATGGGCTAGACACGACTCGGCCAGCTCACGGCTGACGCCTGACTCGGCGCACCAGTCGCGGAATGATGAGCGGAGGCCGTGTGGGGTCATGCCTAGATCCAGGTCGTGACAGAGCTTGGAGAGGGCGTCGGGAGTGATCTGCCAGCCGCGTGCGGACGGGAACACCAGCGAGTCGGGAGCGTTGTCGCTGTATGGGCGTGCCTCGGCGAGCACCGCGAGCGCCTCGGGGCTCAGCGGCACCCGGAACTCGCGGCCTACCTTCGTGCGCTCGCCTGGGATCGTCCAGACGTCACCTTCGATCTCGTTCCAGCACATCCCGCGGACCTCTCCAGAGCGGGTCGCGGTCAACGCCAGCATCCGCATGGCGAGCTTCGTGGTCGGGTGGGCGCCTGAGGCATCGATGGCCGCTAGCGCGGCAGGCACCTGGTCCGGAGGCAGTGCGGCGATGTGGCGGCGGGCGACCCCGCTGCGGGGCAGCGCAGCCAGAAGCGCCTCGCCGGCGGGATCGTCGCCACGGTGCCCGGCGGCCATTACCCACCTGAACCCCAAAGAAAGCCGCTGGCGGACCTTCTTGGCCGTGCCGTGACGGTCGGTCCACAGCGGGCCGATGACCCGCAGCACGTCTCCGGTATCGATCTGATCAACCGGGCGGCGAATTAGGTTGTCGGCGTGGTTGTGGACGCTGTTGCGCCAGATCTCAGCCGAGGGCCGCCGTTCTTCCACGACACCGAGCGGCCCTCGATCACAGCCTCCAGCGCGTCGGCGAGAGTCGGCGTCGGATTCTCGGTGATGCGAGGGTCGATGCCCCGGTCGATCTTGCGGCGGTTGTCCAGCGCCCGCTCGCGTGCGGTGGCCAGTCCCACCACCGGGAACGATCCCAGCCCCACGTTGGTGGCGCGGCCGTTGATGCGGAGCCTCTGAACCCAGATCTTCGACAGTCGCCCATTGGTCATGCGCCGCACCCGCAGGGTGAGCCCGTAGCCGCCGCGGCCGTCGCCGTAGACACCGGGACAGCTGACCTGCCTGACGAAGGTCGCGGACAGCGGCAGACCAGCCCGCTAGTTCGATTCTCTCATCTCTGGGTGTCACTTCCACTGTCGCGAATGTCACCTGATCGGGAGCTACCCCACGCAACGCCGTGAAACAGTGATAGGCACTCTGACCTAGGGTTATACGCGACATCCAGCAACAAACTGCAACTCGCTGAAACCCCCAAAAAATTCTCCAGCTCCACGCACCAACGTACTGCTGATGCTGGGAAGCGAGCAACTGAACATCGCTGGGCGGGGGATGCGTCAGGGGTGAGTGAGGGGCGCGTAACATCGCAGGCGGTGTCATCGGAAGTCCTGCAGGCCCCGCTCGTTCTCGAATATCCGTTCACCCGCTCCACCGGCCCCGTGATCGGCGCTTTCCTTACCGGGCTTCGCGAGGGCGTGATCTGCGGCATCCGCCGGGCTGACGGCACCGTGCTGTGCCCTCCCACCGAGTACGACCCGATCACTTCCGAGCCGCTCACCGAGATGGTCGAAGTGGGCCAGACGGGCGAGGTGGTGACGTGGGCGTGGAACGGTGAGCCCCGCCCCATGCAGCCCTTCGACCGCCCGTTCGCGTGGGCCCTGATCCGCCTGGACGGTGCCGACACCTCGATGCTGCACGCGGTGTTCGCCGCGAGCGCGGCCGAGATGTCGACCGGCATGAGGGTGCGGGCGGTGTGGCGCGCCGAGCGTGAGGGCCACATCGCCGACATCGCCGGCTTCGAGCCTGTCGCGGACGCGGATCCCCTATGACGGACGAATCCGGCACTGACAAGCGCTTGGCCGCTGTCGCTGAGCAGGCAGCCGTGCCCGACGCGCCGGCTCGGCCCGCGACGTTGGCTCGGCCCGAGGCCTGCGACCCGCTGGCGGCGCCCGCAGCCCTGTCCGCGCCGGTGGCGGTGCCCGTGCGTTCCGGGGAGGCCGCGTGAGCGCCGACCGGCCCGAGGCCCGCGACCCGCTGGCGGCGCCGGCCGCGCTGTCCGTGCCGGTGACGGTGCCTGATGCGCTGGCCGGCGCGGAGGCGGTGACCAGCGTCTGCACGCCGACCCGCCTGACCTACACCTACACGCCGGGCCGGGCGCTGTCGAGGTACCTGCGGGCCATGGCAGACAAGCGGATCCTCGGCGAGCGCTGCAA
>JAJDZO010000273.1 GCA_022824605.1 Acidimicrobiia bacterium | reverse complement strand
CGGCGTCGAGGTGCTCGATGGCTCGACGCTGGAACTCGTCGAGCACGAAGGGCACCCGCTTGTCGGTTTGCTCAGCGCTGAAGCCGGGATCCTCCGGATCGATCACCGATCAGCCGCTTCGCGCTTTCTGCGCCGGCGGCGGGCGAGCACACCCCACAGGATCGCAATCTCGTAGAAGGCGTACATGGGGACCGACAGCGCCATCAGGGTGAAGGGGTCGCCGCTGGGGGTGATCACCGCCACCAGCACCACGATCCCGACGATGGCGTAGGACCGGATCTTGCGCAGGGTCCGGTTCTCGACGATGCCCATGACTTGCAGCCCGATGAGCAGGATCGGGAACTGGAACGCCACACCGAACGCCACCATCATCTTCACCACGAAGCTCAGGTAGCGCTGCGGGCTGAACAGCGACACCAGATCAGGTCCGCCGATGGTGACCAGGAAGTCCAAGGCCCGCGGCAGGCTCCAGTAGGCCAGCCCGACACCCATGAAGAACAGCAGCACCCCGGCCGCCACGAACGGGATCGCGTAGCGCTTCTCGTGGCGGTACAGGCCGGGGGCGATGAATCGCCACGCCTGCCACAAGAGCACCGGCATGGCCAATGACACGCCCGCGTATCCGGCCACGGTCAAACGCACCCTGAACGGCTCGAGGGGGTCGGTCACATACAGGTTGCAGCCGCCGTCGGGACCGAACAGGTGAGAGTCGATCCGCTCCTGGATCGGGAACGTCCGGCAGTACGGCTCAAGCAGGAACTCGAGGATGAAGCTGTAGAAGATCCAGCACAGGATTCCGCCCACGGCCACCGCGATGGCCGACTTGATGAGGCGGTTGCGGAGCTCGGCCAGATGCTCCATGAGCGTCATGTGGCCGTCGTCACCGTCGTCGGGACGCTCCATAGAGGTGGTGGCGTCGGCGGCGTCGGTCATGGCGATGACAGTGGCGCGCTAGTCAGGCGGCGTCGTCGGGCCGGGCGTCGGGTTCCGACTCCTCCGCCGCCGCTTCGGTGTCCGGTGCAGCCGCGTTCGGCGTGTCGGTGGATGCGTTGCCGGTGTCCGGTGCAGCCGCGTCCGGCGTGTCGGTGGATGCCTTGCTGGTGTCCGGTGCAGCCGCGTTCGGCGTGTCGGTGGATGCGTTGCCGGTGTCTGGTGCAGTCGCGTCCGGTGTGTCGGTGGATGCGTCCGGTGCAGCCGCGTCCGGTGTGTCGCCGGCTGCGGGGGGCGGGGTCACACTGGCGGCGGCGGTGCCCCAGGACACAGGACCGGGCGCGACACCGCCTGTGTCTGACTGGCCGTCCTTGTCGGTTGCCGGCTTTGCCTTGGATTTGTCGGGCTTGCTATTGGCCTTGGCCGGTGACTTGGGCGGGGGCGCGATCACCTTGCGCGGGTCGGCGGCCTTGATGGTCTCGGTGGCGTCGGCCAGGGGCTTGGCCGCGTCGCGCAGTTCTTGCTGGAAGCCCTGCCCTATGCGGCGGATCTCTCCCACGACCTTGCCGACCTGGCGAACCGCAGGCGGCAGCTTGGTCGGCCCCAGCACAATGAGGGCGACAAGCAGTATGACCAATATCTCCGCCCCGCCGAGGTTGCCCACCCCGTCAGCCTAGCTAGGAGCGCGTAAGCGGCTGCTTGCCGGGGCGCCCGGCCCGGATGCGCACCTGGTCGGCCGCCACCCTGGTGGCCTCGGCGTGGTCGCCCAGGCGGGTCGCCTCGCGTGACAGTTCGTCACCGGCCACCGCAGCCGAAGCCGACGTCCTCAACGATCCGATGAGGCCGGCGGCGGCATGAGCCACCGCCCGTAGACCGGCGATCAAAACCCCGAGGGCAATGACCGTGGCCGCGGCCGGCATCAGCATCCACACATGCGCCACGATACTCCTGCCCCACGGCCTCGCCCGTATGCGCCGGATTGGCCCGCCTATTCGCTCGGCCTCTACGGCTCAGTCGTGGGCATCCTCAAAGAAGCGGGCCAGGGTCGCCGTCATGCGGTCGACGTGATCGCTGTAGACGGCGTCGATGCCGACATCGACGAGTTCTGCGATGTGGCGGGTCTGCTGGGCGTCCCAACCGAAGGCATGCACGCCGAAGCGGTGGTACAGCGTGGTGAGTCCGCCGTTCCAGTCCTCGCGGTGGAAGTTGACGGCGTCGATGCCTGCGGCAACCAGGTCGGCGGCGTGGCGCTCCGGTCCCCGCGGCAGACGACCCAGACGGGTGGAGTGCACCAGCCGCACCTCGGGCGCGGTGGACCGCCACGCCTGAAGCACGTCGGCGTCGGGATGGCAGAGCCACAGCCGCTCGGCCGCTCCGCGCTCACGAGCCACCGCGATCACCCGGTCGAACGCGGCCGCGTTCTTCACGTCGATGCTCACGTGCAATGCGGTTCCGCAGTGCTGGTAGTACTCGCCGAGGGTGGGGATGTGAGCCGGGAGCCGGGCTCGGGGCACCCTCGCTATCCGCCGCCCCGGAATCCGAAGTGAAGACCGCGTGGGCAGCCTTCCGACCCTCGGGTCGTGGTGTAGAACCACCTCGCCGTCGGCAGTCAACCAGGCATCGGTCTCTATGCCGGTGGCTCCCATTCGATGGGCCAGCGCGAACGCCTCCAGGGTGTTCTCCCGGGCATGGGCCCTGGCCCCGCGGTGAGCAAAGCCGATTGGTGGCGCCAAGAGTGCCGGTATGCGCGTGGCCATCAGGCGAGCATCATCGTCAGCGAACCGGGAGGGGCTACAGGCCGCCCATGTCGTTGGGGGGCCAGATCTTGACGAAGGCGCGGCCCACGACGGTGTCGGTGTCGATTGGTCCGAAGAAGCGGCTGTCGCGGCTGTCCCCCCGGCTGTCGCCCAGCACCACCACCGTGCCCTCGGGCACTTCGCAGCGGCGCGCGTCGGCCTCGTTGAGGCAGCCCTCGATGGGCGCTGAAGGCAACGTCAACTCGCCGTCGTTCAGGTAGGGCTCGTGCAGGGGGGCACCGTCTATGTGGACTGCGCCGTCGAGGATCTCGAACGTCTCGCCGCCCACCGCGACCACCCGCTTGATCAGGTCGTCGACGCCGGGAGTGGGGGCCGGGCTGGAGAAGACCACCACATCGCCGCGGTTCACGTCGCCGAAGCGGTATCCGAGCTTGTACACCGCCACCCGGTTGTTCACCGTCAAGGTGGGCTCCATCGAACGTGACGGTATGACGAACACCTCCACCAGGAAGGCCTTCAGCAGAAGGGCCAGCCCCAGAGCGCACACCAGCACGACCAGCCACTCCACGGCCACCGCCGCGAGGCTCCGCTTCGGGGTCGGCTGCGGCTCCTCTCCGACGTCGTCGCCCAGCGCTTCGGGCGGTCCGCCGGGGTGAACCGGTGCTTGCCCGGTCACTGGCGGTACCTCTCCAGTATCCGGGCTGCGGTGGCCGCCCGCAGATCCGCATCGACGCTCTCGGGCTTGTCAAGCATCTCCGCTTGAGGTCCGAGCTGCACCAGCAGCCGAGCCAGCCACGACTCGTTGGCCACCGCGAACTCTGCCTCGACGGTGCCGTCGGAATGTTCGGTGCGGTGTCGTGCCCGGTAGTAGTCGGCCGCCCAGGCGGCTTCGGGATCGAGCCGCAGCGTGACTGTGCGCTCCACGCCGTCCAACGGCATCGGCGTGGACCGGGCGGCAGCCGCATCGACCTTCGCCTCGGCTTGGGTGACCGTGAGGGCGCGGATCCTGTCCACCCGGAACACCCGTTCGGCGCGGGCTCGGTGGCACCAGCCGAACAGGTACCACGCCCCGTCATGGCTCAGCAGCCGGGCCGGATCGACCATGCGGACCGTCATGGCGTCGCGTCCCTGCGAGTAGTACTCGATCTCGATCCGGCGACGGGCGTTGATGGCCAGGCGCAGCTCGTCGAGGGTCTCGGTCGATGCGTGACCGAGGCACACGTCAATGCGGTCTGCGGCGCCGCCGTCGCCTGAGCCCAGCGACAGGCTGAGCTTGGTGAGAGCCCGCACCAGCGGCTCGGCTGCGTCCTCGCCGTCGGTTCGGCGCTGTTGTCCCGACGACATGTCGAGTACGGTGCGGCCCGCGGCCAGCAGCCGGGTCGCCTCCTCGCCGGTGAGCTGCATGGGCTTGGAGAACCAGTCCGCGTACTGGATGTCGACGATGCCGTCAGAGATATGGACCTCGATCAGCGTGTCGGGGGTGAACGGATGAACCCCCACGAAGAAGAGCCGCTGCGTGAGGTCCTCAAGGAGCTGCCCGCTGGGATAGTCGAAGCGGGCCGCGATGTCATCGAGGTGGGCGCCGCCCTGCTCGACGACCCAGGGAATGACCCCCAGCAGGCGGGCCATGCGCTCGGTCACGGAGAGCTTGGCCCCGTTCGCGGCCGGCACCGAGGTCACGCCATCACCCTAACGGCACCCTCAGAGGGCGCGCAGATACGTGCAGGTTTGTCGCGTCGGGGCGGGGTGTTTCCCGCTCTTGTTCGCTGCGCTC
>JAJDZO010000212.1 GCA_022824605.1 Acidimicrobiia bacterium | reverse complement strand
TGGTGGTGCACTCCCGGTCGGCCTGGGAAGACACGTTCGCGGTGCTCGACTGCGAGGGCGTCCCGGCGCGCACGGTGATGCACTGCTTCACGGGCGGACCCGACGAGGCCGCCGAATGCCTGCGAAGGGGCGCGGTCCTGTCGTTCTCGGGGATCGTCACGTTCGCCGGTGCTTCCGAGGTGCGCGACGCCGCCCGCATCTGCCCGCTCGATTCGCTGATGGTCGAGACCGACAGCCCGTACCTGGCTCCGGTGCCGCACCGCGGCCAGAAGAACCGGCCGGCGCTGGTGGGCGTGGTGGGAGCGGCGGTGGCCGAAGCGAAAGGCCTCGACGTCGCCGAGGTCGAGAAGGCCACCTGGGCGACGACATGGAACTTCTACGGACTCAACCGGGGGGTCGGCTGAGATGGCGGCACTGCGCCGGGGATCCCGCAAACCGCTGGTCGCCACGGTCATCGTCGCCGTGCTGGCGGTGGCGGCGACACCCGCGGCAGCCCAGCCGACGAATGCCCGCACCGCGGATCCGGCCGACGTGGTGGACGTCGAGAACTTCGAGGATCGGGCCCAGCGGTGGGCTGAGGCTCGTCGTCGGGCCCGCCAGGAGGCGCTGCGCAAGGCCGAGGAACTGGCCATCGCCAACCGCAACACCACGTCCACGACGACATCCACCACCACCACAACGACGACCACAACGACGACCTCCACCACCTCTACGACGACTACCACGACAACGACAACCACGGTGCCGCCGACTACGACGTCCACCGAAGCGGCCGCGGGAGCCCATCCCCTGCCGGCGGGCACCACCGAGGAGCAGTGGCACGCGCTGCGGGAGTGCGAGTCCACGCAGAACTATCGGGCCGTCAGCCGCAGCGGCCGCTACCGCGGGGCCTACCAGTTCGCGAGATCCACCTGGGACTGGGTCGCAGGCATGCACTACCCCGAGCTGGTCGGAATCGACCCCAGGGATGCTTTGCCCGCCGATCAGGACAAGATGGCCTACAAGCTCTACGAGATCAACGGCTGGCAGCCATGGCCGACCTGTCGAAAGAGGCTGCCCTCCTGACCCACACGGAGACGCAGCTCAAGGCGCTCATGGACCGCTTCGGCGTGTCGCCGCGCCGGGCTCTCGGCCAGCACTTCGTCGTGGATCCCAACACGGTGCGTCGCATCGCCCGGCTCAGCGGCGCCGGGCCCACCGACCGGGTGTTGGAGATCGGCGCCGGGCTGGGTTCGCTCACCCTCGCCCTGGCCGAGACCGGCGCCGCCGTGCGAGCTGTGGAGGTCGACGGTGCTCTGGCCGCGGCGCTGCGGGTGATCGTCGAGGAGGCGGGCGCATCCACTGTCGAGGTGGTGCAGGCCGACGCCTCGAGGCTGGACTTCGACGAGGTGCTGGCCGGTTCGGCGCGGTGGATGCTGGTGGCCAACCTGCCCTACAACATCGCCACGCCGTTGGTGCTGGACCTGCTGCGTGAGGCCGAAGCGATCTCCACCATGGTGGTGATGGTGCAGCGCGAGGCGGGGGAGCGGCTGACCGCGCCGCCCGGATCAAGAGCGCGGGGCATACCCAGCGTGCTGGTGCAGGCAAGGGCCACCGCCCGGCTGGTAGCCAAGGTGGCGCCTTCGGTGTTCTGGCCCCGGCCCAAGGTCGAGTCGGTGGTGGTGCGCGTCGAGCGTCACCAAGAATCTGAGAGGCCGCGGCTTGGACCTGAGGTCGAGGCCCGTTTCGAGCGGCTGGTGCGGGCCGGGTTCGGTCAGCGCCGCAAGATGCTGCGTCGGTCGCTGGCCGGGCTGGTCACCCCGGACGGGTTCGCTAAAGCAGGGGTCGATCCTGCCGCCCGCCCTGAGGCGGTCACCCTGGCTCAGTGGGTCGCCCTGGCCCGCGCTGTCTCCTAGTCGCCGGCGGTGCGGCGGCTGGCCGTGATGGCCCGCCATACCCGCTGGGGCGTGAACGGCATGTCGAGATGCTCGATGCCCAGCGGTGCCAGCGCGTCGAGTACCGCCGCCTGCACGGCCGGGGTGGACCCGATGGTGCCCGACTCGCCGATGCCCTTGGCGCCGAGCGGGTTGAGCGGCGTCGGGGTCTCGGTGTGGGCGGTCTCGAATCGGGGCAGTTCCGACGCGGCGGGGATGGCGTAGTCGGCGAAGTTGGTGTTGCGGGGGTTGCCGTATTCGTCGTAGGTGGACTCCTCGTAGAGAGCCTGCGAGATCCCGGTGGCGACCCCTCCGTGAACCTGCCCCTCCACGAGAAGCGGGTTGAGAATCCGCCCGCAGTCGTCCACTGCGATGTGGCGAAGCACCCTCGTGTCGCCGGTGTCGGAGTCGATCTCGACCACCGAGACGTGGGCGCCGAATGGGAAGCTGGCTGCGCCCTGGTCGAAGTCGGTCTCTGCGGCCAGCCCGCCGGCTCCGGCGCCGCCCGCGTCCGAGTCGTCAGCCTCGGCGGCCGCGGCCAGTTCGGCCCATGAGACGGTCTTCGCCGGCACACCGGCCACGGCCAGCCCGCCGGGTGCCACCACGATGTCGCCCTCGTCGGCCTCCAGCAGGCCTGCGGCCAGACGCTTGGCCGTGTCGAGGACCTCGTTGGCGGCGGTGAACACCGCGCTGCCGCCGATCTGCAATGACCGCGACGCCACCGTGCCGGTGCCTCGAGGAACCTCCGCGGTGTCGCTGTGGATCACCTTGACTGACTCGGCGGGCACGCCCAGCACCTCGCCCAGGATCTGCGAGAATGCAGTGGCGTGACCCTGTCCGTGCGACGCCGTGCCCACCCGCACGGTGAAGGTGCCGTCGAGTTCGACGGTGACCGATCCGAACTCGTTGAACAATCCGACCGCGGTTATCTCCACGTAGGTGCTCACGCCGATGCCCAGCAGCTTGCGGCTGCCCGAGGCCCGGCGGCGGGCCTGTTCGGCGCGCAGCCCCTCGTATCCCGCCGTCTCCAGAGCCAGATCGAGGGCCCGGGCGTAGTCGCCGCAGTCCATGGCGGCGCCGGTGACGGTTGTCACCGGGAAGTCGTCAGGATCGAGCAGGTTGCGGCGTCGTAGCTCGGCCGGGTCCATTCCGAGCTTGGCGGCGGCGCGGTCGACGACCCGCTCCAACGCCAGGGTCGCTTCGGGCCGTCCCGCCCCCCGGAACGCGGCCAGAGGCGTGGTGTTGGTTATGGCCGCCACCGTCTCGTACTGCACGGCCGGAATGCGGTAGGTGCCCGTCGCCATCATCATGGTGAAGAAGTGCAGGATCCCCGCAATCCCCGGGTAGGCGCCCACATTGCAGGTTCCCTTGACCTTGAGCCAGCAGAAGACGCCCTCGGAGGTCAAACCCAGTTCGACGTCGTGGACAGTGTCGCGGCCCTGGGCCATGTTGGTGAGGTTCTCGCTGCGAGTCTCGATCCACTTGACCGGTCGCTGCAGTTGCCGGGCCAGCCACGCGGCAAGCACGAACTCCGGGTACACCACGGCCTTCGAGCCGAAGCCGCCCCCTACCGCGGGGGCGATCACCCTCACCTGGTCGCCGGATGCCTCCAAGGCTGCGGCCACCTGGTCGCGCACCTCGTGGGGCCGCTGGGCGGTACACCACAGCGTCACGTTGTCGCCGTCGCCGTCGTCGGGGGCGGCCAGTGCCGCGGACGGCTCGATGGGCGCGCCCGACATCCGGTGGTTGACGACCCGTGCGGTCGCCACCAGGTCGTGGCCGACCAGGGAGTCGGGTGCGGCCTGGGTGGAGAACTCGGATGCCTTGTTCGATCCGTGCGCGTCGATGATCACTTCGGCGTCGGGTGCCAACGCCTCGAACGGGTCGGTCAACGCATCCAGCGGGTCGTAGTCCACCTCCACCAGCTCGGCCGCGTCCATCGCCTCGGCCCTTGACTCGGCCACCACCACCGCGATCGGGTCGCCCACATAGCGGGCCTTGTCGGTGAGCGGCAGGCGGGCGATCTCCGGTGGCAGCATGATGAACAGGTGCTGGGCCGCGATGGGCACGTCCGCGGCGGTCCACACGCCGAGAACGCCCGGCATCGACCGGGCCGCTTCGGTGTCGACCGAGTCGAGACGGGCGTGGGCCATCACCGAGCGCACGAACGCCATGTGCACGGTGCCGGGCGGGTCCATGTCGCCCACGTAGCGGGCCGCCCCGGTTAGCAGGGCGGGGTCCTCTTTGCGCCGCACGGCGTTGCCCATGAACGAACCTGCAGGCAAGGCTCTCTCCCTTGTTTCGCGGTCAGGCCCGTGAACTGTAGCTTTCGCACCGTGATCGAGACGGCGCGATGATCGAGTCCGTA
>JAJDZO010000294.1 GCA_022824605.1 Acidimicrobiia bacterium | reverse complement strand
GAACCGCTCGAAATCGCTGTCGCTCGTCAGGATGCCATCGATACCGTGTTCGCGGCACACGGCTGCGATCCGCGCATCGAACATCAGGTTGCCATGCGAATCTGCCTCGCGGGCAGTTGTTAGCAGCCACGCCATGAATTGCGGGCCGGGCTGGACAACCTCGCAACTCGGCGAGGCGACCACAGCCTCAATAAAGTCGGCCGCCTGTGCGACCGTCGAGGGCGGATTGAACACGCGCCTGTGGGTCACCACCCGCATGAATTCGCTGACGCAGAACACCGGCTATGCCCATCGTCCCACGCCTTCGCCGAGGGCGACGAGCCGCGCCGTCCCTGTCTCGCGCCATTCGCTCTCGACCCGGTGCGCATACATCAGGACGTTCGTGTCAACCGCTATTACGGCCGGTCGATCACATCGTACAGCGCGTCCCGGTCGCTGACATCGACATTCGGCGGCCGATCCCCTTTGACAGGCTTCAGTCGCATGCGGAACGGTTCCTTGCGGTCCTGCACTGCCGCGAGCCGCGCCCGCAGAGCGTCTTCGATGAATCTCGTCAGCGTGATTCCGTCGCGGGCCGCCCGGACCTTGGCTTGGCGCAGGACCTGATCGTTCAGATTGAGGGTTGTCTTCATCACCAGCCAGCCTTCATGGGGATATGGCTCAACCATATTACGGTGCAAGAGGCGCCAAAAGACGTACTTACGATGACGGCGGGCTTACGGTGGGAGCCCGCCGCTAGGACACGGGTCCGTCCCGACGCTTAGGGACGGGTGTTCCCTGGTCGGCCGGGACCGGCATGTCCAGGGTGCATCTACCAGCAGGCCGGGGTCTTCTACGGTGACGCCCGGCAGCCCCGCGAAAGCGCGGAGTGCCACCGCGAACTCTTCCGACGCAAAGCCACAGACGCTGCGTGGGTCCCATTCGCTGTCCCGCGGGACCGTCGTGCCTGCAAACACCGCTCCGCCGTTTTGACATCGCGGCTGCGCGCCGGTCATCGTGAGCTTCGCCGCCGAGCGGCGTGAGTTCGGACGGATTCCAGCTGCCGAACAGTGGCTTGGTGGCCACATTGGCGCACGGTGCACGAGCCCAGCGGTATCGGATGGGGCCGAAGGCTGCAGCGGATCGGCGTTACTTGAGCGGATTGGTCCACCGCAGCCCGTCGAAGCGGGCGAAATCGCCATCTGCCGAGCACAGGACGAGCCCATGCTCGACGGCGAGAGCGGCCAGGTGAGCGTCCGGTATGAGGTTTGCCCGGCCTTCTGCGCTAGCCATGAGGGGCGCCAGTACTTCCCGGTGGCGTGCGGTGGGCAACGGAATCTAGGTCGACTCCGGGGCCAGCCACGACTCTACCTGCTGCCAAGCTGCCAGTACAGATGTAGGACGGTCGAAGATTCGCGGATTGCTGACAATTCGGACGAATGCGAGAAGGCTCGGCCAAGGCAGACCCACGGGCGCTCTACCGCTGAGTCGGCCATCCAGCCACTCTCGCGCGGTGTCGTGCTGCGGGAAGGAGCCGACGTGGGCGTACACCAGCAAATTTGCATCGACGAGGATCACCGGAATCGTTCCCCTTCTCCGGCTGCAAGCACTTCGGCGACGTCGTCGAGGCTGCCGACCAGACATCGACCGAGGTCGACGGTAGGGGTTCGATATCGAACCGGCGGGTCGGGGGGCGCGATCATGTGTCGCAGACCTTCCCGCAAGGCGTCGTTCACGACCGTCTTGAAGCTGCCGCCCTGAGTGTGCCGTACTCGCTGGAGCAGGGCAGCCACATCCGGGTCCAATGTCAGGGTTGTCCTCATGCATCGAAGCATAATTGCCTTGATGCGTTGATGCCAGTGGATCCTGGAACTACCAGTTTGCCCTCCATGGAGTTGGCTTGGCCGCGGTAGCGTGACACTCCGGTGCGCCGGGTAGCTGGACTGAGAGGGCGGCTGTGTCCGCAGGGCGGGCAGCCCCACGATCGCAGGAGTGTTCCACGGGCCGAGCCGACGCCCACCTGACGCCGGCAATCTCATGAACTTGAGCGGCCGTCGTAAAGGTACGGCGGTGAAATGTCGTCACGATGGTGAGGTGGTGATGTAGTGATATGATGCGTAGGACTCCGGACACCGACAACGATGTGGACTTCACGGTATGCCTCGCCTGACGATCAGCCTGACCGACCGAACCCACCGTGCGCTGAAGGAGGCGGCGGCACGGAGGAACCGCTCCATGGGTTCGATCATCGAGGAGAGCCTGGAGCTGAGAGGTATCCAACCCTACGATGCCGTCGAGGACATCGTCGCCATGGCGCGTGCGAAGTCGCGATTGAGTGCCGACGACGCGATGGCGCTGGCCGTCGAAGAGACGAGGCGATTTCGAGACGGGGAGTAGTCCGAATCAGCACCTTGGATCACGGCTTCGGGGTGGAGAAATCGGGCGATGCTCTCGCCGGTGTGCGTGGTCGACACGAACATCGCTGTCTCCGGCTTAACCGGCGCGGACAGGGGTAGCCCGCCAGCCCGGGTCCTGAATGCCATGCTCGACGGCAACCTGCTGTACCTGATGTCGGGCGACCTCCTTGACGAATACTCCTCAGTGCTGCGCCGCCCCGCACTTGTACGGGTTCACCGATGCACGGACGATGACATCGATCGGATACTCGCGTGCTTGGTTGCCAATTC
>JAJDZO010000245.1 GCA_022824605.1 Acidimicrobiia bacterium | reverse complement strand
CTGTGGTTGACGACATGGTGGTATTGAAGCTCGACGCGGGCTCCGACAAGGTTGCTCCGTGAGCGCTTTGGTGATTGAAGGCGCGGTTGCTTCGTGAGCACGTTGGTGAGCGAAGGCGGGGTTGCTCCGTGAGCGCTTTGGTGAGCGAAGACGGGGTTGCTTCGTGAGCACGTTGGTGATCGAGGGGCTGCGGGCTTCGGTGGCGGGCCGTGAGATCTTGACCGGTGTCGATCTGGAGGTGTCCGCCGGCGAGGTCCATGCGGTGATGGGGCCCAACGGCTCGGGCAAGTCAACCCTGGCCCATGTCATCGCCGGCCGCCGCGGCTACGAGGTGACGGGCGGCTCGGTCCGCCTCGACACAACCGAACTGCTGGGCCTGCCCGCATGGCGCCGCGCTGAGGCCGGTCTGTTCCTGGCCATGCAGTATCCCACCGAGGTGCCCGGGGTCTCCCTGCTCGACATGCTCACCGAGTCGGTCTGCACACCCGAGGGCGCGGCGGTCGCCGACCGAATGCGCGAGGAGGCGGCCCGCATCGGCTTCGACGAGAAGTTCCTGGAGCGCCCGGTGAACGTCGACCTGTCCGGCGGGGAGCGAAAGCGCAACGAGGCGCTGCAGCTCGGGGTTCTCGCCCCGGCTTTTGCGGTGGTCGATGAGCTCGACTCGGGCCTCGACGTCGACGCACTGCGGTTCGTCGGCTCACGGATCGAGGACGCAACCACCCACGACGGGCTCGGGGTGTTGGCCATCACCCACTCCAGCCGGGTGTTCGACCATCTGCAGCCCGACGCGGTGCATGTCTTCGCGGGAGGCCGCATTCAGGAGTCGGGAGGATCAGAGCTGGCCGACGAGCTCGAGGCCGACGGCTACGAGCGCTGGACGGCGGCCCTTCCGCAGATGGCCGCCGACCGCGGCGACGCCCCCTTCACCGACCCGTTCGGGGATCCCTTCGCCGACCTCCTCAACTGAGCGCGGCGCCGGCCGCCCCCGAATATCATCGGCTCATGAGCAACAAGGATCTGCTGACCGAGGCCGAGATCGCCCAGGTGCTGGCCGAACATCCCGACTGGCGCCGCGACGGTGACGTATTGCGTCGCTCGTACCAGTTCGCCGATTTCCGGGCCGCGTTCGCGTTCATGACCCATGTGGCTCTCATCGCCGAGCGGCTCTTCCACCACCCCGAGTGGTCGAACGTCTACAACAAGGTGGAGTTGGCCGTCACCAGCCACGATGTCGGCGGTCTCTCGGCCCGCGACCGCGACTTCATCGAGCGCGTCGACGCCGCAGGCGGCTAGAGGCCGAGCGAAAAGAGGCCGAGCGAAAAGGCGGGCCAATCCAGCCCATACGGGCGAGGCCGCGGCTCGATCGGCCCGTGAGCGCAGCGAACAAGAGCGGTAGACACCGTGGCCCGGGGGCGCCTGTCAGTCCGACTCGCCGCCCAGGTCGTGGTAGATGATCGCCAACGCGATCATGATCATCACCGCGATCGCCGTTCCGACTGCTGTCTGCACCAGTTGAGCCACCACCTGAAATGCCAACGAAGATGAGCCGGCGACCGTGAACGCCAACCCGAACACGAACGTGACGGCCATCACCACCACGAACACGAGCAGCATCCGCCCGAGCGTCGCCCAGAATCGCCCTCGCACGAGCCGGGCGCCATAGCGGAGCGACCAGGTGTGTGGACCCACCGAGGCCACGACATAGGCGAGCGACACGAAGACCATCCCGAAGATGGCGCCAACGATGAAGGCGGGAATCAGAGGTATCAACAGCACCGGCGCGGCGATTCCCGACAACACCATCACGAACGTCGCAATCAGCAGGATCGAAACAATCTGAAGATCGATGCCCATCAGTCTCGGCACCCGTCTCAGCGCCTGTCGGAAGGCGTCGGACGGGGCCAGAGTTCGCCCCTTCAGATCGCTGATCGCGACCCGCGCGACCGTCGCCTGCATCAGGTTGCCCGTGATCCACACAGCCAGAAGACCCAGCAAGATGATTGCGAAGTTCGCGAGCGAAAGCTCTAGTTCCAGCGATTCGAAATAGGTCGTCTGCTCGGCAGAATCGGGATCGAAGTCAGGGTCGTTGACCCGGTCCCAGATCTCGCTCAATTCGCCCCGCAGGATCTGGTTGGCGCCGACGATCAACAGCACCAACATCGTCACCTGCCCGGCGAGGTAGATGAGCGCCACGCCAATCCAGCTCCGCCAACGCCGGCCTGTGGTCGCGAACATGTCGGACAGAAGCTGTCCCGTCCGGCGGATCTGCGGGGTTTGTGGTCCGCTTCGGCCGTCTGGCTGGGTGTGGCGGGGGGCACGGTGCTCGGTCCAGGCGGAGCCGTCCCAGTAGCGGTACTGCGAGTCGTCCTCCGGGTCGGTGTACCAGTCAGCGGGAGGCAGATCGCTCACAGCTGCGACTCTAATGGCGCATGTCTGCGATGCTTGTCGCCCTGTCGCCCCGGGGGTGCGGTGGCTGCGGTGTGGTACGACACGCACGCCTCGCTGCCCGACCGAGGCCATGCCTAGACGTTGTGTGGTGGGATGGCTGCGGTGTTGTGCGACACTGCCCGGCGTGGTGAAGTGGCGGCGGCGGATTCCCTCGTGGTCGCTCTGGGCTGCCCATTCACGGTGTGCTGGAGGTAGAGCGTGACCGGGCTGGTTGACAGCCGTGGGACCGAGGCGTCCGCGGGCTACGACCTTGAGCGGGCCGCGGGACCGGACTGCCTCGGCCGCAGCGTTCTGGTGCTGCCCGGCCAGAGCGCGCCCACGCCGTGGGAGGACTGCCCCCGTGTGCGGGTGGAGACCGAAGCGCCGGACGCGTCCGCGGGGCGGCGGCTGCGTTCCGCGTGGCAGGGCCGTGAACGGTTGGTGATCGAGGTGGACGGCCCGTTGCCCGACACCGAGCCGGTGCTGGCCCGGCCGTGGTGGGAGTTGAGCCCCGGCCTCACGCTGACCGACGAGGTGTGGCACCACCTGCTGACCGCCAACGCGGTGGACGCACGCGATCCGGCCCAGTTGCGCTTCGCGCCGCGCGAGCGGGCTCTCACGTCAGGTGCCCGTGTCCCGCCGGCGGGCCAGCCCGGCGATGTCGCCATCGAGGCTCGAGGTCTGTGGTGCGACGGTGGTCCGCTCGACTGCTTCGGTGTTGATGAACTGGGCGGTGCGGGCCTGGTTCCGGCGGCCAACCTCGCCCGCGGCGATCTCTCGCCGCTTCGCGCCTGCGAACCCGAGGCTGACTTGGCGCCGGACCAGAGGCGGGCTGTGGGTCATCTTGGAGGCGGGGCCTGCATCGTGGCCCCAGCCGGCTCCGGCAAGACCAGGGTGCTCACGGAGCGGGCCCGCTGGCTGGTCCGGGATCTGGGAGTGGCGCCGACCGCGGTGTGCCTGGTGGCCTACAACGTGCGGGCCCGAGCCGAGATGCAGGAGCGCACCGCCGACCTTCCCGGCTTGGAAGTGCGAACGCTCAACAGCCTGGCGCTGGCAGTGTGCAACGGATCCGGACCTTTCGCCCGCCCCGCTCACCACGCTCGCGTCGAGGTGATCGACGAGCGGGCAGTGCGCGATCTGCTGCACGACTTGGTGGGGGAGCTGACTCCCCGCAAGCGCAGGCGGGCCATGACCGATCCGCTGGCGGCATGGCTGGAGGCGCTCAGCGCGTCGCGACTGGGTCTGAGGGATCCGGCCACGGTCGAGCACGACTACGCCCCCGACGTGCCAGGCTTCGCGGACCTCGCGCAGGCCTACGCCGAGGCGCTGGATGAGCGGGGCGCCGTGGACTTCGACCACCAGATCATTCGGGCCATCGAGGTGCTGCTCACCGATCCCGCGGCCCGCGCCGCAGCCCGCCGAGCGTGCGGCGTGCTGCTGGTGGACGAGTTCCAGGACCTCACTCCGGCTCACCTGCTGATGATCCGGCTGCTGGCCGGTCCGAGAGCCGACGTGTTCGGGGTCGGCGACGACGACCAGACCATCTACGGCTACTCGGGGGCGTCGCCCCGCTGGTTGATCGAGTACGAGCGCTTCTTCCCGGGCGCGCACCGCCACTTGCTGGGCGTCAACTATCGCTGCCCGCCCGCAGTCGTGGAGGCGGCGTCCAACCTGCTGTCGCACAACCGGCACCGGATCGACAAAGACATCTCGCCCCGCCGGGCCGACGCCCAGGTTGCCGGCTCGGCGGATGCCAAGGCGGTGAGCCTGCGTGCCGGATCCCGTGACGCCGACGGCGACCGCGACGCCGATCTGGGCCGCTCCTTGACGGTGGAGGTCGCCGCCGACGGTGGCACCGCGGTCGTGGAGCGGGTGAGGACGCTGATGGCCGAAGCTGCCGACGCGAGGGACATTGCAGTGCTTGCAAGAGTCAACAGCACGCTGCTGGCCCCTCAGATCCTGCTGTCCGAGGCAGGTGTGGACTGCATGACTCCGGTCGGTCCGTGGTTCCTGGAGCGCACCGGCGTGGCGGCCGCGCTGGCTTGGCTGCGCCTGGCCGTCTCAGCACCGGCACGACTGCCCAGCGACGCGCTGGCCGTCGCAGCCCGGCGCCCGCCTCGCGGCATCTCTCCAAGGGTGATCGGCTGGATAGCCGAGCAGCGCAACATCGGGGCGCTGAGGCGCTTGGCGGGCCGCATCTCCGATGAGCGGACCGCGCAGCGCGTGGAGGACTTCGCAGACGACGTGGAGCGACTTGCCGGGATGGCCGGCGACGGCGCCGACACCCTGCGGCTGTTGGACGCGATCCAGCACGGCACCGACCTGGCGGTCAGCCTTGACGAGCGGCTGGATGCGTCGCGCCGCACGGTGGACCGTTCTGCCCACGGCGATGACCTTCGGGCCTTGATGTCGATTGCCCCTCACTGCCCCGACCCCTCGGCGTTCGAGGACTGGTTGAGGCGCCGCCTCACCGCAAACCGCGACGTCAACGAGGAGGACGCACGGCTCGGCCGCCCGTCATGGGGCCGAGGAGTGCGTCTGGCCACGGTGCATCGGGTCAAGGGCCTGGAATGGCCTCATGTGATCGTGCTGTCCGCAACCGAGGGTCTGATGCCCCACCGCCTGGCCGGCGACCTCGAAGAGGAGCGCCGAGTGTTTCACGTCGCCATCACCCGCTGCGCCGACACAGTAATGATCGTCGCCGACGGTCCGAAGTCGCCCTTCCTCACTGAGATGACCTGGCGCTCCGACCTGCCGTCGGTCGACGGGCCGGAGTCTCGGATCGACTCACCTCCGACGGTGACCGAATCGGTCCCACGCCAAGAGTCATCGTCCACCGACGGCGCCCAGTGGTGGCGTCGTGATGAGGCCCCGGTGCCAGCGGCGGCAGCGACCAAGACCTCGACCATCGACGCTGCCGTCGAACCTGAGGCGGCGGCGATGTTCGAACGCCTGCGTCATTGGCGATTGGAGCGCAGCAAAGCCGACGGCGTGCCCGCCTTCGTGGTCTTCTCCGACGCCACGTTGCGAGAGTTGGCCCGCCGCCGTCCCACCACAGACCAAGCACTGCTGGCCGTGCCCGGCATCGGTCCGGCCAAGCTGGCCGCCTACAGCGCTCCGCTCAAAGACCTGTTTGCCGATCTCGGCACGACTTGAGTGTGGAAGAACTGTTGGAGCGCCTCGGATTGCGCTAGAGGCTCGGACTGCGACTCAGGCGAGGGTCTCTTCCAGGGCCTCCACCAGGGTGTTCCACGACAGGGTGGCGCACTTGATGCGTACCGGGAACTTGACCACGCCTCGCAACGCCTCGAGGTCGCCGAGCTTCACGTCGCCGTGCCCGTTGGTGCTGTCGGGTCCGTCATCGAGGTCGTCGCCGCGGCCGCCGATGCCGGTGCCGTGGATCGACATCATCTGTTTGAACGCCTGCACCAGCCGGCGGGCCTCGGAGACCTTGCGGCCCTTCACCGCGGTGGACATCATCGACGCCGACGACTGGCTGATCGAGCAGCCCTGGCCGCCGGTCGACACGTCGGTGATCACGCCGTCGCTCACCTCGATGTATACGACCACCTCATCGCCGCACAACGGATTGAAGCCCACCGCCTGCACCGCGGGCGGCACCTCCAGCTCGCCCCGGTTCCGGGGGTTGCGGTAGTGGTCGAGAATGATCTCGCGGTACAGGTCCTCGAGTCCGGCCATGGCGGCTGCGCTATCCGAAGAAATCGCCCGCGGCGCCGAGGGCGTCGGCGAGGGCGTCCACATCGGAGGTGTCGTTGTACACGTAGAGCGACGCACGGGTAGTGGCCGGCACGCCGAGATGGCGCATCAGCGGCTTGGCGCAGTGGTGGCCGGCCCGCACGCACACGCCGCGGTCATCGAGCACCTGCGACAGGTCATGGGGATGGATGTCGCGGAAGCTCATCGACAGCACACCGCCCCGGCACGCCGGTTCGGCCGGGCCGTGCACATCCAGCTCGGATCCGTAGCGCTCTTGAAGCGTTCGCAGCGCGTAGGCAGTGAGGCTCACCTCGTGCTCGCGCACTCGTTCCATGCCCAGGCCGTTGAGATACTCGACGGCGGCGCCGAGCCCCACGATCTCGGCGATGGGTGGAGTCCCGGCCTCGAACTTGTGGGGTATGTGATTGGCCAGGAAGCCGTCCTTGCGCACGTCGAGGATCATCTCACCGCCGCCCAGGAACGGCGGCATGGCCTCCAGCAGCTCGGCGCGAGCCCACAGCACGCCGATGCCGGTCGGCCCGCACATCTTGTGGCCGGTGAACCCCAGGAAATCAGCGCCCAGAGCCTGCACGTCGGTGGGCAGGTGGGGCACGTACTGGGCTGCGTCCACCAGCACCAGCGCTCCGGCGTCGTGGGCGGCGTCGGCTAGGTGGCGTACCGGGTTGAGCGTGCCCAACACGTTGCTCATGGCGGTCACACCCAGCAGCTTGGCTCCGTCGAGCAGACGGTCCAGGCCGCTGAGATCGAGCCCGCCGTCGGAGTCCACCGGAATCCAGCGCAGCTCGAAGCCCTTCTCGGCGGCCATGATGTGCCAGGGCACGATGTTGGCGTGGTGCTCCATCTCGGTGATCACCACCGCGTCGCCGGGCCCGAGATTGGCGCCGCCCCAGGAGCGGGCCACCAGGTTGATGGCCTCGGTGACGTTCTTGGTGAACACGATCTCGTTGTCGGACGGGGCGTTCACGAACCGGGCCACCGCCGATCGGGCCGATTCCATGGCGTCGGTGGCCTGAGCCGCGATCTCGTAGGCGCCCCGGTGCACGTTGGCGTTGATCGTCTCGTAGTAGGTGTTCATGGCGTCGAGCACGCACTGAGGCTTCTGCGACGAGGCCGCCGAGTCGAGGTAGACGATCGGGCGGTCACGCACCCGGCGCGCCAGCAACGGGAACTGTGCCTTGGTTGCCGAGAGCCTTTCGCTGCGGTCGGCGCTCACGATGCGAACCGTTCGTAGCCTTCGCGCTCGAGTCGGTCGGCCAGTTCGGGGCCGCCGCTGTCGACGACCCGGCCGTCGAGGAGCACATGGACTCTGTCGGGCTTCAGGCCAGATGTGAGTATTCGCTGGAAGTGGGTGATGGCCAGCACCCCCAGTTCGGGACGTTCGGCTCGCACTTCCTGCAGGCCGTTGGCCACTATGCGCAGCGCATCGATGTCGAGGCCGGTGTCGGTCTCGTCGAGGATGGCCATGTCGGGCTCCAGCACTGCCATCTGCAGGATCTCGTTGCGCTTCT
>JAJDZO010000282.1 GCA_022824605.1 Acidimicrobiia bacterium | reverse complement strand
CCATCGCCACCGCGTGCTTGATCCCCGGAGCGGTCGGCCACGAGATGCTGCGGCCCCGCGCCGGTCGAGGACCGGCATCAGCCGGGACTTCGAGCATCGACCGCAGGGTGACCCTGGAGCATCCCACAGGCACCTTCGATGCCGCGGTGGAGATCACGACCGGTACCGGCGGGACGCCCGAGGTCCAGCGGGCCGGCATCGTGCGCACCTCCCGGAAGCTCTTCGACGGCACGGTCTTCCCCCGGCCCTGCTGAGCGGGGGTACCGGTGACACCGACAATGCAACCGACGATCCCGCCACCCCATCCCGATCCGCACCCGCCGGCGGCGTTCACGCCGCCGGCGGACGCTTGCGACGCCCATTGCCATGTGTTCGGTCCGGCGAGCCGCTTCCCCTTCGCGGCCGGCCGCTCGTACACGCCGCCCGACGCGGGCGCCGAGCAGCTGGCAGCCCTGCACGAACGCATGGGGCTGAGCCGGGCGGTGCTGGTGCAGGCCAGTTGCCACGGCACCGACAACTCGGCCATGGTCGACGCTCTCCAGCGCTCAGCGGGGCGGTACGCCGGGGTGGCCATGATCGACGAGTCCTGCAGTGACGCGGAACTCGACCGCCTGCACGACGCCGGGGTGCGGGGCGCCCGGTTCAACTTCGTCAGGCACCTCGGGGGCGGGGACATCGGGGCCTTCGAGCGCACGGCCCGTCGGGTTGAACCGCGGGGCTGGCACATGGTGGTGCACCTCGACGCGTCGGACCTGCCCGACTTTGTGGGGGTGCTGCTCGGTCTGCCGTGCCCGTTCATCATCGATCACATGGCGCGCCTGCCCGCCCGGGACGGCCTCGGGCAGCCGGCCTTCGCCACGTTGCTGGATCTGATGGGCCACGAGCGGGCCTGGGTGAAGATCTCGGGCGCGGAGCGGCTGACCGCCGGCGGGCACCCTCCCTACGACGATGTGGCGCCGTTGGCCCGGGCGCTGATCGCCGCGGCCGGCGACCGGGTCCTGTGGGGCACCGACTGGCCCCATCCCAACGTGAGACACATGCCCGACGACGGCGACCTGGTGGACCTGCTGGCCGCGTTCGCGCCCGACGAGGCCGACCGCAACCGGATCCTGGTGGACAACCCCCAGCGTCTCTACGACTTCGCCTGAGGCGGGTGTCTCTCAACCTCTAGTAGAGACTGCCAGGCGGGGATAGACGCGCCGAGCGTTGCTTTCGTAGATCTTGTCCCGAGCGGCGTCGTCGAGGGCGGCGTTGTCGATGTAGCGACGAGTGTCGTCATAGTGGTGCCCGGTCAGCGGATCGATGCCGCGCACTGCGCCCACCATCTCCGACGCGAACAAGATGTTGTCCACCGGCACCACATCGGTGAGCAGGTCGATGCCTCGCTGGTGGTACACGCAGGTGTCGAACCAGACGTGCTCGAACAGCGCGTCGAAGTCCCAGCCGGAGTCCTGGGCCATGCCCACGAAGCGTCCCCAGTGGTACGGGACCGCTCCCCCGCCGTGGGGGATCACCAGGCGCAACCCGTCGAAGTCGGCGAGGAACCCCGAGGTCAACGCCTGCATGAAGGCGGTGGTGTCGGCACCGAGGTAGTGCGAGCCGGTGGTGTGGAAGTTGTCGTTGCAGGCTGCGCTCACATGGATCATGGCGGGCACGTCGAGTTCGCACATCGCCTCCCACAGCGGCCACCAGTAGGGGTCCCACAGCGGCGGCCCGCTCCAGTGCCCGCCGCTGGGGTCGGGGTTGACGTTGCACCCGATGAAGTCCATCTCCTCGACACACCGGCGCAATTCCCGTACTGAGGCGACGATGGGCGCTCCCGGCGACTGGGGCAGCTGGGCCACCGGCGCGAAGTTGTGAGGGAAGAGGTCGCACACCCGCCGGATCAGCTCGTTCTGGTGCTGGGACCAGAACGTGGAGGTGTGCTCGTTGCCGATGTGGTGGCCCATCCAGCTGGCCCGCGGCGAGAAGATCGTAAGGTCGGTGCCCCGCTCACGCTGGAAGGCGAGCTGGGCGCCCTCGAGGCTGTCGCGAATCTCGTCGTCGCTGACCTTGATCTGTCCCTTGTGGCCCACATGGTCGGGATCAGCGGCCACCGCCGCCTTCTGAGCCTCGCGCCACTGCCCCACCGCCGGCGGAGTAGTGGTGTAGTGCCCATGGCAGTCAATGATCACCGTGTCCTCCCTACGCGACCAGAGGGATCCTACGATGGGCTGGCTTGACCCCGCGGCGAGCGGGCTACTGGTCGAGTGGACGGGCAGCGTTACTCGGTGAGAGAGTCGCGACATCGCGTCTGGCTATCGCAGAAGGAGAGATGTGATGAGTGAGCTAACGGCTGCCGCGGATGCAGTATTGGATGGCGTTGTATCGGGGTCGCCGCGCGTGCCCGGCGTCGCTGCGGTCGCCACCGACCGCGACGGCGTCATCTACGCGGGCGCTCGGGGCGAGCGCGTCCTGGGGGGTGATGCCTTCACCACCGACACGGTGTGCGCGATCTTCTCGACCACCAAGGCCATCGGCGGCACCGCCTGCCTGCAGCTGGTCGAGCAAGGCGACCTGGACCTTGACGCTCCGGCGAAGGAGTACGTGCCGAGGATCGGCGGGCTGGGCGTGCTCGAAGGCTTCGACGACGATGGATCGCCGAGGCTGCGTCCGCCCAGGAGCGACGTCACCACCCGCCAGCTGCTAACCCACACGGCCGGGCTCACCTACGACTTCTTCAACGAGACGTACACGAGGCTGGCCAACGAGCAGGGTCAGCCGTGGGTGGTGGACGCCTCG
>JAJDZO010000375.1 GCA_022824605.1 Acidimicrobiia bacterium | reverse complement strand
CGATCCGGTACCGGGGCCTCGCTGTGCGACGCCAGGAAACCGCGTTCTCCGCAGATCCCGTCAACAGTGCCCACATAGCCGTCGACAGCCAGCAGCCCAGCCTCCACACCATTGCGAGCCGCCAACGCCGGATGCAGGCGCTTGGTCCAGGCACCGTCGCAGAGGAACTCCATGCTGCCCGAAGCCATCGCGGCCGAGATCCCGATGGCGGAATTGAGGCCGTCGGCATCCAGGCCCAACGCAGCGGCGGCCGCGGCGGCCGCGCCCAGCGTGCCGATTGTGCCGGTGGGATGGAAATGGCGGGCATAGTGCGCGGCCGGGTCGGCGGCGCGGCCAGCGCGGCACATCACCTCAAAACCGATGACCACCGCCCGCACCAGGTCCTGCTCGTCGCCGCCCGCCAGCGCGGTGGCAGCCATGGCTGCGGGGTACACCACCACACCGGGATGGCTCGACGACGAGTTGTGCACATCGTCGTACTCGATCGAATGGCCAGCCACCGCGTTGGCCATCGACGCCGGAACCGCGGCCGCGGCGACACCCGCGCCGATCACCGGCAGCGCGGCGCTGTCGTCGTGCGCGAAGCGGACCATCGTGCGCCGGAACGACGCCGCAGAGTCCGTCAACGACCCGGCCGCGGCCACGCCGATGTGATCGAGCAGCAGACGGCGCACCGCCTCGATCTCGGCATCACCGAGCGCGTCGAAGTCAATCCCGTGGACCGCCTCGGCCAGTTCCCTCGTACGGCTCATCGTCGTCCTCCCCCTAGTCAGCTTCCGCCCCGGGCCCGGCGCATCAGGCCTCTGGCGATGATCGTGCGCTGGATCTCGTTGGTGCCCTCGCCTATCGCCATCAAAGGAGCGTCGCGGTAGAGACGCTCGATCTCCAGCTCGGTGGAGTAGCCGTAGCTGCCGTGGATCCGCATGGACTCCATCGACGCCTTGATGGCCGCCTCCGAGGCGAAGTACTTGGCCATGCCGGCCTCCACGTCGGCGCGCAGCCCCTGGTCGATGCGGTTGGCGGCCCAGCGGGTGAGCAGGCGGGCGGCCTCGATCTCGGTGGCCATGTCGGCCAGCTTCAGCTGGATGGCCTGGAACTCCCCTATCGGCTGGCCGAAGGCCTCGCGCTCCATCGAGTAGGCCAGCGCGGCGTCGAAGGCAGCCTGGGCCACACCCACGCCGCGGGCTGCGATGTTGATGCGGCCCACCTCCAGGCCCGACACGACCTGCTTGAACCCGAGGCCCTCGGCGCCGCCGAGCAGGTTGTCGACGGGCACCCTCACATCGTCGAGCACCACCTCGCACGACTCGGGGCCCTTGTAGCCGAGCTTCCCGAGGTCGCGCAGCACCTCCAGGCCGGGGGTGCCGGCCTCCACCATCAGCACGCTCATGCCCCGATGGCGAGGCTCAGCATCCGGGTCGGTCTTGACCAGCACCGGCAGCGGGTTGGCGAAGCGGGCGTTGGTGATCCAGGTCTTGGTCCCCCGGATCACGTAGTCGTCGCCGTCGCGCCACGCCCGGGTGGAGATTCCCTGGAGGTCGCTGCCCGCGCCGGGCTCGGTGAGGGCGATGGCGGTGCGGCGCTCACCGGTGGCCAGCTCAGGCAACCAGCGCTGCTTCTGCTCGTAGGTTCCGTGGTTGGTGATCATGCGACAGCTCAGCGAGTGGCTGCCCAGGATCCCGGCGATGCCCATCCATCCCATCGAGATCTCCTCGAACACCAGGCTCATCGACACGGTGTCGATGTCGAGGCCGCCGTACTCCGCGCCGACGGTGATGCCGAACAGGCCCATGTCGGCCATCTTGGCCACAATCTCGTGGGGATACTGGCCCGACTGCTCCTGCTCTCGAGCCACCGGCTTGATCTCGTCGCTCACGAACTTGCGCAGCACGTCAGCGAACATCTGCTGCTCTTCGTTCAGCTCGAAGTCCATCTCAGCCCTCCCTTCGCGGCGGCTGTCGGAGGCCCCGACGAGCCCGGTGCCCGCCGCCCGACATTCCGAGGGTCAGGTGCCGGGTGCCGGATGTCGGATGCCGGGCGTCAGGTGGCCGCGATCACGTCTATCTCGATGAGCATGCCCTCGATGGCGAAGTTGCGCACCTCGATCATGGTGGACACCGGCAGCCGCTCGTCGGTGAAGAACTCGCTGCGCACCTCGCGCACCGGCCACTTGTGGTTCTCGATGTCGAGCAGGTACACGGTCATGTCGCAGATGTCGTCGAGCGTGGCGCCGGCCGCCTCCAGTTCCTTCTCAATGATCTGGAAGCACACCCGGGTCTGCTCCCGGATGTCGTCGGACACGATCTTGATGTCGGGCCCGACCGCGGCCATGCCCGCCACGAAGATCAGGCTCTGCGGGTTGGTGACCTTCACCACATGGCTGTAGCTGCGGTTGCTGGAGTCCCACAGACCCTCGGGGTTGATGACTTCTTTCGGCATGATTCCTCTCAGATAACGCGATTCGCTCAGTCGGTGGAGTAGGGGCCCTTCTCGCGCCAGACCTGCCCGGTTGAGCAGTGCAGTCCGCCGCCCTCCTTCATGAACTCCGAATAGGGCACCTCGATCACCTCGACACCCGCCGCTCGCACGTTGGCGATGCTCTCGGTGGCCTCGGCGTGCATCACCACCAGACCGGGCTCGAGGGGAAGGATGTTGGCCGGTGCGTACTGGGCCTGCTCGGCGTGCTCGACCTCCACGATGGTGTAGCCGCGCTTGCGCAGCCATTCCAGGGTGGTGAAATCGAGCCCTGGCGAGTAGGCGACCACCTTGCGGACATCGAGCGGTGCGAGGTACAGGTCGGGATGGTGGCCCACGCCGCTGGGCGCGTCGTAGTACTTGTTGCCGGGGAACTCGATGTGCAGGAAGGTCATGTCGGCCACGTCCAACCCGGCCGAACGGGCGATCACCGGCTTCATCTGCTCGAGGCCCTCGTCGTTGAAGGCCATGCCGTTGCCCGACACGAACACGTCCTCAGCCAGGAAATGGCACGGCCCGATCTCGAAGATGCCTGTGCCGGTGACCGCGCACAGCACCGGCACGCCCAGCCGGGTCCAGGCCCACAGCGCCAGGTATTCGGCCCGACCGTAGGCCAGGGGCTGCACGCCGCGTTTGGGCAGCACCGAACCGCCCCGCAGCACGAACAGCTCGGCGGCAGCCCAGGTGCTCTTGGCCGGACCGAACGCGCTCACCGGCGGCTGTGGGAACGCCACCCGGTGCACGATCACGCCCTGGGCTTCTTGGGCGGCTTCATAGGCCAGGCTCTGGTCGATCATCTTGGGGATGTCGATGCTGGAGTAGGCGTCGGCCATCTGCGGGAAATAGGCCGGGTCGAGGTCGTGGAAGGCGAACTTCTCGGACTCGGTGATCTCGGTGAGCACCACCTCGCGCAGCTTGCCGATGCCGTTCTTGCCGCACTCTCGGCCCCACACCTTGGGGTAGATCTCCAGATGGTCGATGTTGTGCCACACGTCGGTGGTGGGTCGCTGGCCCTTGATGTATCCCGGCATCTGCTCCAACGAGAACTCGCCGTCGCGGAGCCGCCGCTGCATGTCAGCGATCCGCTCCTCATACACCGGCGGGAAGGGCGGCATGGTCGGTACGTCCGTTCCGACAACGTCGATGGTCATTGTGTCGCGCCTGCTTTCGTTGGGTTCTTGGATCTACGGCTCCTGGCACTGCGGTTCCTGGAATTGTGACTCATGGCACTGCGATTCCTAGAAGATGCCGCCGGTGACGGCCAGCGACTCTCCGGTGATGCACGACGACAGGTCCGACGCCAAGAAGACCACGGCGTCGGCCACGTCGGCGGGCTGCACGAGGCGTCCCAGCGCGGTGCGGGTCAGGATCCGGCGTTCCACATCTTCGACGGTCGTGCCGTAGCGGCGGGCATCGCGGGCCATGGTGTCGGTGTTCATCTGCGACTCGACCGCGCCCGGGCACACCGTGTTCACCCGGATGCCGGAGGCTCCGACCTCACGGGCCAGCGACTGGGTGAGCCCGATCACCCCGAACTTCGACGCGCAGTAGGCCGCGAAGTCGGCCTCGCCGCGCAGACCCCCGATCGAGGAGATGTTGACGATGCTGCCTCCCCCGCCGGCCGCCATCAAGGTGGCGAACGCCCGGCAGCAGAAGTAGACGCCGGTGAGGTTGACGTCGAGGGTCTCCTGCCAGTCGTCGGGATCAAGTTCGGCCAGCGAGCCGAAGCGGGCCACCGCGGCCGTGTTGGCCAACACGTTCACCGGCGCGGCCGCAGCCGCATCCTCGGCGGCGGCCTCCACCGCGTCCCGGTCGGTGACGTCCACCAGTCGGACATCCATGCCGCCGGCCTCGACACGGGCCAAGGATGCCTGCGAGGAATCCCACACCTCCACGGCCGCACCGTGCTCGTGCAGTCGCTGGGCCACGACACTGCCGATGTCGCCTGCGCCGGTGACGACGGCCCGGCGACCCCGAAGCAGGCTCATCCCGCGGCCGCGACCGGGGCGCTAGCAAGCTGGCTACCGGCGATCTGGGGCGCCACCTCGCCCATGAACAGTTCGTGGGAGCGTCGCACCTGATCCCAGCTCAGTTCACCGAAGGAGAACTCCCCGAGGAACACGTTCACACCGAGGCGCTCCTGGAGGTGGTTGATCTTGGCCGCGACCGTGTCGGGGCTGCCGTGGACGAACCTAAGGCCCTCCGCCGAGGCATCCATGTCGGCCCGGAGGGCGGCCATGCGACCGAGCGAAGCGGTGGTGGCCGCCCTGATGGCGGAGTCCCCCACCCGGCGCGAG
>JAJDZO010000346.1 GCA_022824605.1 Acidimicrobiia bacterium | reverse complement strand
CCCAACGGCGGCGCCGGCTGGGTGCGCGCCGTGTTCGAGAACTGGGACGGGCTCTTCTACGGAGTCGACTTCGACCCAGGTTCGTATCCCGACGGCCACGACTACCGACCCGACACCGCCACCGTCAAATACAGCGGCTGGGTCCAAGTCTGCAAATAACCGCTAGGGCGTCGACAAGCCCCGCCCCCGACCACAACCCAAACACCGGCCGGTCCCGCCAAAACCCCGGCGGGACCGGCCCGCGTCGGGGCGAAACCGTTTGGTGATCCCGCCGCGGCGCTCGCCCTTGTCGCCACGGCTCCATCTCGTGACGCCTACCCGCCCATGCGCGCAAGGGTTAGGCTGAACCTCACCGGGTAGTGCGCAGGCTCAGGGCACACCAGCCTACGCTCCGCACTCCGATCCGACGGCTTGGCCATCATCATCTCCTTGCATCAGGACCCAACCTAGACCTGAGCAAGATTTCCTGACCCGGGACAGATGTTGCAGAACCAGCATCAACAGCGTTGCGAAATCTGCATTGAATTAATTGCACGCTCGTCAACATAGTATTGCAACATCTACATTCACAAGTTGCACATACGGCATCGGAATGTAGGGTGGATGCACCGACGGGTCCAGGCACAGAGTCCAGCCCCCGACGCGGGCAGCACCCATGGCATCCACCCATCAAGGCGTACGCTATCTCGACAGAATCGCCGACGAGGAACTCCGTCGCCGGCTGCGGTCGGCGCCCGCCGTGCTGATCGAGGGGCCGCGAGCGTGCGGCAAGACCACCACAGCCCGCCAGATCGCTGCCAGCGAGATACTGCTCGAAGAAGCCATGGCATCGGTGCATCTGGCTTCGCCGGGATCGCTGGCGTTGCTGGAGGGGGCAGCGCCCCGCCTCATAGACGAGTGGCATCTCGTGCCCGGCATATGGGACATGGTCCGGCGCGAGTGCGACCGCCGCGGCGCCGCGGGCCAGTTCATCCTCACCGGCTCTGCTGATCCTCCTGCCAGCGCCAAGCAGCACTCCGGGGTGGGCCGCATGGCCCGGGTGCAGATGCGTCCTTTGTCACTGCTCGAGTCGGGGCTGTCCACCGGCGCAGTGTCGTTGCGGGCGCTCTTTGACGGCACCGAGTGCTCAGCACCGGCCCCTGAGTGGGGTCTGGACGACGTGGCCGACGCCATCTGCCGGGGCGGCTGGCCGCTGTGCCACAGCATGGACACCAACGACGCGCAGGACTTCATCGGCGACTACCTCGACGAGCTCGCCCAAAGCGAAGTCTCCGCAGTTGACGGCGTGCGGCGCGACCCCGCCGCAGTGGCGCGCCTGCTGGTCTCGCTGGCCCGCAACATCTCCACCGAGGCCACTGTTAGCACCCTGTCCTCCGACACCGGAGGCGAGCAGCCGATCGATCCACGCACCACGGCCGCGTACTTGTCGGCGCTTGAGAGGCTCTTCGTCGTTGAGGACGTGGCTGCCTGGGAGCCCCAGTTGCGGTCCCGCTCCAGGCTGCGGGTAGCGCCGAAGCGTCAACTCGTCGATCCCTCGTTGGCGGCCGCCGCGCTGGGCGCCGACGGTGGGCGCCTGCTGGGGGACCTCGAGACGCTCGGGTTCTTGTTCGAGTCGCTGTGCGTGCGCGACCTGCGCGTCTACTGCCAGACGCTACGAGCAGAACTCAGCCACTACCGCGACAACACCGGCCTGGAGGTCGACGCGATCATCCGGCAACGCAACGGCGAATGGATCGCGGCCGAGATCAAGCTCGGAGGCCGGGCCGCGGTCGAAGCCGCCGCGGCCTCGCTCACCAAGCTCCGAGACGACCGGATCGACCCGACCAAAGTCGGCGAACCACGCCGACTGGTGGTGATCACCGCCACCGGATTCGCCTACGAACGCACCGACGGCGTAGCGGTAGTGCCCATCACCGCCCTCGGGCCCTGAAAGGACCCGGCCGGGCTTGGCAATACCCCCAATGGGGTCCATATGCCCTACCCGATGGGTACAACTCCTGAAGGCACGCGATTCGCCCTTGCTGAAGTGAGCAAACGCCAAGTGGCCAACATCCCGTAGGGGAGGACGTGATATGAAGCTCGGGATGTTGCGCGCCACCGTCAGCCGGCTGGTTCGGGTAGGCCCGGCCACGTCGACAGGCAGCCTGCGGCAACCTCGGTGGTGATTCCTGACTAATCTGGTCGGAATAGTCGGCATGGGTCGCTAGCGTGTGGCCGACCCGCCACTACTGGAGGAACGCCATGGGACTTCGCATCAACGACACCGCACCGGATTTCACCGCCGACACCACTGAGGGAGAGATCAACTTCCACGAGTGGATCGGTGACGGATGGGCGCTGCTGTTCTCGCACCCGAAGGACTTCACGCCCGTCTGCACCACCGAACTCGGTGCGGTGGCCGGGCTGAAGCCGGACTTCGCGGCCCGCAACTGCAAGATCATCGGCATCAGCGTCGACGGGGTGAGCGACCACGTCGGCTGGTCCGCCGACATCGAGACCGCCACCGGCAACGCGGTCAACTACCCGCTGATCGGCGACCCCGAACTCAACGTGGTGAAGCTCTACGACATGCTCCCCGCCGACGCCGGCGACACATCGCAGGGACGCACCGCCGCCGACAACGCCACCGCCCGCTCGGTGTTCATCATCGGCCCGGACAAGAAGATCAAGGCCACCCTCACCTACCCGATGACCACCGGGCGCAACTTTGTCGAGATCCTGCGCCTGCTCGACTCGGTGCAGCTCACCGCCCACGAGCAGGTGGCCACCCCGGCCAACTGGAACCAGGGCGAGGACGTGATCATCGTCCCCGCCGTGTCCAACGAGGCCGCCGCCGAGAAGTACCCCGACGGCTGGGATGCGCCCCTGCCCTACCTGCGGGTGGTCCCCCAGCCCGGTTAGCGCCACAACCCGGCGCCTGAACGCCTCA
>JAJDZO010000021.1 GCA_022824605.1 Acidimicrobiia bacterium | reverse complement strand
ACCAACGACAGCACTGAGGAGACTGACGGCTCGGTGAGCGTCACCGTCAAGGACGGCACGGGATACACCGTGTCGGGATCGGCCAGCTCGGCAACCGTGGCGGTGTCCGACGACGATGGCACGACGGTGGTGATTCCGGCGAATTGCGTGTCTGATTCGACGTTGGCGCTGGCGCGTCGCTACTACGACACGAACAAGGACCGCGCTCCCGGGTTCGGGAAGAATTGGCGGCGGGTGCTGGTGGCGTTCGGCGATGTAGAAGATGATCAGGTGGTGCCCTACACGGCCGCGGAGGCGGCTGCGTCGGAGCAGCGCTGGTGGGGTTGGAAGCCGTTCCGGGAGGCGTTGGAGTGCATCGAGTCGGCTCAGCCGCCCCCGCCGCCCCCGCCGCCTACTCCTGAGGTGAGCATCGCTGGGGGCAGCGCGGTCACCGAGGGCAGCGCGGCGTCGTTCACCGTCACCGCGAGTCCGGCGCCGTCGGCGGACTTGACGGTCGATGTCGAAGTAGCACAGATCGGCGATTACGGCGTGGTGACAGGGACTCGCACCGTCACCGTTCCGACGACCGGCAGCGTGACGCTGTCGGTTGCCACATCGGGAGACAGCGTCGACGAGTCGGACGGCTTCGTCACGGTCACCGTGAACAGCGGATCGGGCTACGCGGTGTCTCAGACGCGGGGCTCCTCCACGGTCGCGGTGTTCGACGACGACGCCCCGGCACCGGTGACTCCGGTGGTGAGCGTCACCGCGGACGGCGCGGTCACTGAGGGCAGCCCGGCGTCGTTCACCGTGTCGGCCTCGCCCGCGCCGGCGGGTGCGTTGACTGTGGACGTGTCGGTGGCAGCCACCGGCGATTTCGGGGTGACCACCGGCACGCGTCAGGTGACGGTGCCCACCGCGGGCAGCGTGACGCTTTCCGTGACGACGTCTGGTGACAGCACGGACGAAGCTGACGGTTCGGTGACTGTCACGGTGTCGACGGGCACGGGCTACACGGTGTCGCAGACGCACGGCACAGCAACCGTCGCGGTCGCTGACGATGACGATGCGCCGCCTGAGTGCGTGACGCAGCTGCCGTCGGATGCGGTGACGGTTGGGGAGGTGCAGGGTTGGCGCGACGCCTTCCCCGCTGACACGTCGCGTGTGTTGCGCTGGAACCGTGTGCTTGCTGCCATGGGTGAGGACACCGGCGAGACCGCGATGACTGTTGAGGAGTCCCGCGCCAACGAGACCACCTGGGGTGCTCGCTGGGATCGGGTCACGCGCACTCTTGAGGCGTCGGAAGCCTGCGATGACGACGATCCGCCTCCGCCGCCGACTCCGGTCGTGAGCATCGCGGCGGGCAATGGAGTGACCGAGGGCAGTCCTGCGACGTTCACGGTGTCTGCGAGTCCACCGCCGTCGGGTCCTTTGACGGTGGATGTGAGTGTCGCTCAGTCGGGCAGCTTCGGTGTCGCAACCGGTGGCCGGCAGGTGACCGTTCCGACGACCGGCAGTGTGACGCTGTCGGTGTCGACGTCTGGTGACAGCACCGATGAGCCGCACGGTTCCGTGACGGTGACCGTAAGCAATGGCACCGGCTACACCGTGTCGCAGACACAAGGCACAGCAACAGTGGCGGTGTCTGATGACGACGACCCGCCGCCACCGCCTCCACCGCCGCCGAATCCGGTAGTGAGCATCACTGCGGGCGGCGCGGTGACCGAAGGCAGTCCTGCGACGTTCACGGTGTCAGCGAGCCCGTCGCCGTCGAGTCCTTTGAGGGTCGATGTCACTACGGCCGTGAAGGCCAGATTCGGCACGACACGGGGTAGCCGCACGTTGACGATCCCGACCTCTGGCAGTGTCACACTGACAGTTGCCACCATCGGCGACCGCGTCGACGGGCCTGACGGGTCGGTGACCGTGACCGTCAGCGATGGCACCGGCTACACGGTGTCGCAGACGAAGGGCACCGCGAAGGTCGCGGTGCTCGACGACGACGACCCGGCACCGGTGATTCCGGTGGTGAGCGTCACTGCGGGCAACGGCGTCATCGAGGGCACTGACGCGACATTCACCATCAAGGCGAGTCCGAAGCCGAACTCGGCGTTGAGGGTCGATGTGAACGTCGCGGCGCAGGGCAGCTTCGGCGTGGCAACCGGCAAGCGCACGGTCACGATCTCCACCTCTGGCAGCGTGACGCTGTCGGTGCCGACCTCGGGCGACAGCACCGATGAGCCCAACGGCTCGGTGACGGTGAGCGTCAGCAGCGGCACGGGTTACACGGTGTCGCAGTCGAAGGGCTCGGCATCGGTGACGGTGTCCGACGATGACGACGCGCCGCCTCCGCCGCCTCCCCCGAGTGTGACCGTCTCGATCGGGGACGCGTCGGGGGTTGAGGGCCTGTGGGTCGTGTTCAAGGTGAGTTTGTCTGAGGCGGTGAGTCACCAGGTGCGGGTGTACTGGCAGGCCGACGACGCCTACCACCTCGACGACTATGCGATTGCGGGCCGGGAGTTCTGGTACATGGAGGGCTGGATGACGTTCGCGCCCGGCCAGACCGAGCGCACGGCATACGTGTACTTGAACGATGACGAGTACACCGAGGACGACGAGATCTTCTTGGTGCGGCTGTCCAACCCGGAGGGAGCGACGATCGCTGACGGCGTGGGCACCATGACCATCACCGACGACGACTGAACCGCCGCCGGGCCGCGGGCGGAGGCGTCTCCACAAGCATCACCGGACTCGCTTGCCTGACGGCGCGCCCTCTTACGCTTGAGGGATGGTCCAGGTCCCCGGAACTGACCCCGAGCGGCGAGGGCTGTTGTGAGTGCGGTGAGCCTCAGCGGCGCGGTGGTGCTGTTGGGGCGGTTCCCCGCATTGGCCGGTGTGGATTTCTCGGTCGAGCGCGGTGAGGTCGTCCTTGTTCAGGGCGCCAACGGGGCGGGCAAGTCCACCCTGCTGCGGCTGTGCGCGGGGTTGGTGCCGCTGGCCTCCGGGCACGGCGAGATCCTGGGCTGCGACCTGGCCGCTGACCGGAGCGCGGTGCGCCGCCGGGTGGGACTGCTGGGCCATGACACCGCCCTCTACGGCGACCTGAGCGCCCTCGAGAATCTGGATCTGTGGGCTCGAGCCTCCAGGGTGGCTGACGCCGATCTGCCGGGCGCGCTCGACCGTCTCGGGCTGGCGCCGCCGCGGCGAGACATCGCGGTCGACCGGCTGTCGGCGGGTCAGCGTCGCCGGGTGGCGCTGGCCGCCATCGTGGTGCGCCGCCCGGAACTGTGGCTGCTCGACGAACCCCACGCCGGGCTCGACTCCTCGGGTCGAGAGATCGTGGACGGCATCGTGGCGGCCGCGGCCTCCGCGGGCGCGGCTGTGGTGTTGGCCTCCCACGAGAGCGGACCGGCCGGCGATCTCGCCACCCGCACCGTCACACTGGTCGGCGGCACACTGGTCGGCGGCACTCTGGTCGGCGGCACGCTGGCCGAGGAGTCGCCGCCGTGACCGCCTGGCGCGAGCTGAGTCTGTTCGTCCGCGACGCCGTGCTGGTGGCGTCCAAGGATCTGCGCATCGAATGGCGGGCCCGCAGCACCCTCGGTCAGATCCTGCCGTTCGCGGTGCTTGTGCTGGTGCTGTTCGGCTTCGCGCTCGACGCCAACCGTCCCACGCTGAGGCTGGCCACCCCCGGGCTGTTGCCCATGACGGTGCTGTTCGCCACCGTGGTGGCCGTGCAGCGGTCCGTGGTCGTGGAGTCCGCCGACGGAGCCCGCCGGATGCTGCTGCTCAGCGGCATGGCACCGTCGGCCGCGTTCGTGGGCAAGACCGCGGCGGTGGCCGTGCAACTGTTGATCGTGCAGGTGCTTCTGGTGCCGGGCGTGGTGCTGCTGTACGACGCGGAGATCGCCTCCGTGCCGTTGGTGTTAGCCGCCTGCGTCGCGGCCACGGCGGGCCTGGCTGCCGCCGGTAGCCTGCTCGGTGCTGTGGTAGCCGGAGTGCGAGCCCATCAGACGGTCCTGCCGATCCTGCTGCTTCCAGTGTCGGCGCCGGTGCTTATTGCGGCCACCCGGGCCTTCTCCGACGGGTTCGGCACCGTCGCGGTGAACGGCTGGTCCTGGATTGCGCTGCTGGCCGGGTTCGCGGCCGTCAACACGGTGCTGGGCGCCGCCGTCTACGGCCCGCTGCTGGAGGACACATGAGGCCCCCCGCTGCAGGCGAGTCACCGGTGGCCTCCTATCTCGGCGGCCCCGCCCGCACCGGGTCACGCTTCACCTTCTGGCTCGGGCTGGTGACCCTGGTCGGGGTGGCTGCGGTGGCGGCGCTGGGGCTGCTGGCCGTGCCGGCCGACGATGTGCAGGGCGACGCCGTGCGCATCATCTTCGTGCATGTGCCATCCGCTCTGGGCGCCTACACGGCCTTCGGGATCACCGCGGTCGGCTCGGTCATGTGGCTGTGGCGCCGGTCGGTGTGGTGGGACCTCACCGCGCACGCCGGCGCGGAGGTCGGGGTGCTGCTCTGCGGGCTCACCCTGGTCACCGGCATGCTGTGGGGCCGGCCCACCTGGGGCACCTACTGGGAGTGGGGCGATGTGCGGCTCGTCACCGCCCTCATCCTGTTCCTGGTGATGGTGGGGTACCTGTCGGTTCGGGCTCTCGGCGGCGACGCGTCCTCGGTGGCCACCCGGGCCGCGGTGGTCGGGCTCGTCGGCGCAGTCAACATCTTGATCGTGAACCGTTCGGTGAACTGGTGGGCCAACCGCACGCTGCATCAGCAGTCCTCCCTCACCGACGGCAAGCTCGAGGACCTCACCCTGTTCACCCTGTTCCTGGCTTTCGTCGTGACCGCGATGGCGATTCTGTGGATGGTGGTGCACCGGTTCCGTATCGCCTGGCTCGAGCGGCAGTTCCAGATGCTCGAGGTTGATGACGCGCTCGCGGCTCGGCGGGCCGAGGCGGTTCGATGAGCCACGCGGGTTACGTGCTCGGCGCCTGGGCGGTGACGTTGGCCGTCGTGGGCGCCTACGCCGCAGCGTTGGTGCTGCGCGGCCGACGGCTCATGCGGCGGGTGCGCGCCCGCACCGTCGAGCGCGGCGAGTAGGGGCCATGGGCAACCCGGCGGACGCCGTGGACACGGACCTCTCGCCGCTCACGCCCCGTCCGGTCCGGCATCGTGGGAACAGCCGACGCTGGATCGCGGCGGCGGTGATCGTGGCGGTGGTCGCCGCCGTGGGGCTGCTCGTATCGAACCTGCTCGGAGACGCCGCGCTGTTCTTCTACAACGCGGACGAGGCGGTGGAGCGGCGCGACGAACTCGCCTCGCAGCGCTTCCGTCTGCAGGGCACGCCCCTGTCCGAGCCGGAGCACGCCTTCGACGGCGACCGGCCGGTGCTGACCTTCCCGGTCGGCTTCGACGGGGCTGTGGTCGACGTGGTCCACTCCGGTGACCCGCCCGAGTTGTTCCAGCCCGGCGTGCCGGTGGTGCTCGAAGGGGCCTGGCGGCAGGGTCCCGCCCCTGCGCCGTCCGCCGCCGACGGCTGGCATTTCGCGTCGGACCGGATGCTGGTGAAGCACGACAACGACTACCGCCAGCGCGACGACTACGACGAGCGCGTCACCGAAGCCGACCAGAGCGGCACGGTGCCGTGATTCCGTGAGCAACGTAGCGCTCGGCTCGGCGGCGGTTGCCGCGGGGCTGGGCGCGGCCCTAGTGGGTTTCGTCGTGTGCGGGTTGGGCGTCACCGGGCGGATGCGGTTCGCGCTCCGCCACGCCCGCGGGGCCACCTTCGCCATGGCTGCTGCCGCGGTGGTGGCGGTGGTGGCCATGGAGCGGGCCCTCATCACCCGGGATTTCACGGTGAAGTTCGTGGCCGACAACGGCTCGTCCACCACGCCGCCGGTGTTCAACGTGGCCACCATGTGGTCGGCGTTGGAGGGGTCGATCCTGCTGTGGGTGCTGGTGCTGTGCGGCTACGCGGTGGCAGTGGCGGTGAAGTTCCGCAAGCGCCTCGGCGATCCGCTGCTGGGGTGGGCGATGCTGGTGATGTTCGCGGTCAGCGCCTTCTTCTTCGCGCTCATGGTCGGTCCGGCCGACCCGTTCATCGCAGTCGAGGTTCCCGCGGGCTACGACGGCCCCGGCCCCAACCCGCTGCTGCAGAACCACATCCTGATGGCGTTCCACCCGCCGATCCTGTACCTCGGCTACGTGGGGTTCACCGTGCCCTTCGCCTTCGCGGTGGCGGCACTGGCCACCGGGCGCCTGGGGGAGGATTGGCTGGCCGCCACCCGGCGCTGGACGGTGGCCGCCTGGGGCTTCCTCACGTTCGGGATCGTTCTCGGGGCATGGTGGAGCTACGAGACGTTGGGCTGGGGCGGTTACTGGGCCTGGGACCCGGTGGAGAACGCTTCGCTGCTGCCGTGGCTGACGGGCACCGCGTACCTGCATTCGGTGATGGTGCAGCAGCGGCGCGGGATCCTGCGGGTGTGGAACCTGTCGCTGGTGATCGCCACCTTCTCGCTCACGATCCTGGGGACGTTCCTCACCCGCTCGGGCGTGCTGGCGTCGGTGCACTCCTTCACCGAGTCGGGCATCGGCCCGGCCATCCTCGGCTTCTTCGCGGTGATTGTGGCGGTGTCGCTGGCTCTCATCGCTTGGCGGGGCGACCGCCTGCGAAGTCCGGGCCGCATCGCGGCGCCGGTGTCACGCGAGGGCGCCTTCCTGGCCAACAACGCCCTGTTCGCGGCGTTCGCGTTCGTGGTGCTGCTCGGCACGGTGTTCCCGCTGCTGGTGGAGGCCTTCGACGGCCGCACCATCTCGGTGGGCAACCCGTACTTCGACCGGATGACCCGCCCCATCGGCTTGGCGCTGCTGTTGTTGATGGCGGTGGCGCCCATGCTGCCCTGGGCGGGCGAGTCGCGCCGCCCTCCCACTGAACTGTTGAGCCGCAGGCTGATGGCGCCGATGTGGGTCGCGGCGGCGGCGCTGGTGCTGTCGGTGGTGGCCGGGGCTCGGGGCTGGGCGCCGTTGCTGGCCTTCGGGCTGGGCGGCTTCGCCGGGGGTGCTGCTCTGCGTCAAGTGCTGCTGGCGGTGCGCCGTCACCGCTGGCGAGGCCTGGTGGGACGCACCAACGGCGGCATGATCGTGCACATCGGCGTGGTGCTGGTGGCGGTGGCCTTCGCGGCCAGCCAGTCCTACGTGCGTCAGGCGGAGTTCGATCTGGCGGCCGGTCAGGCGGCTGCGTTCGCGGGTCACGAGATCGTCTACGTGGGTTCCGCGGTGGTGGATCATGGGAACCGCACCGAGCGGGTGGCTTTCGTGCGGGTCGACGATGCCAAGACATACGGGCCGGCCATAGCCACCTACCCGTTCGCCTCCCAGACCATCGGGATCCCGTCGGTGCGCTCCACCCTGCGCGACGACGTGGCCCTGTCGGTGCTGCAGTTCCCCGAAGAGGCGGGCGCCGACCGGGTGATCCTGCGGGTGACCGTGCAGCCGATGGTGGTTTGGCTGTGGCTGGGCGGCATCGTGATGGCCGCGGGGACTGCTCTGTCGCTGATACCGGCGGGTTCCCGACACCGCAGACCAGTCGAAGATTTGGCCGTCACCGAGCCGGCGCGGTGAGCACCATCGGTGAGACCGAGCCGGGTCTGGCCGCGCAGCGGCCCTCCGCGTCGGGCATCCGCCGTCGGCGGACGGTGTTGGTCGCGGTGGCGGTGGCCATGGCGGCCGCGCTGTTGGTGGTGGTGCTGGCCACCCGCGACTCGGCGTTCGAGCGCAACGCCTCCAGCCCGATCCTGGGCGGGCTAGCACCACCGGTGGTGGGGGAGACCACCGAGGGCGAGTCCTTCAACCTCGACCGGTGGCGGGGGCGTTGGGTGATCGTCAACTTCTTCTCCACCACCTGTGTGCCGTGCATCATCGAGCACCCGGAGTTGGTGGCCTTCGCTGAGCGCCACGCCGCGGCGGGAGACGCTCGGATCGTGTCGATCGTGTTCGACGACGCCGCCGAGAACGTTCGGGAGTTCTTTGCCGTCAACGGCGGCGACTGGCCGGTGGTGGCCACCGGGGCAGGCGAGGCGGCCATCGCCTACGGCGTGACCGGCGTGCCCGAGTCGTACCTGGTCGCGCCCTCGGGCGTGGTGGTGTGGAAGCAGCTCGGAGGGGTCACCGCCGACGGCATCGACGACGTGATCACCGAGCTCACAGCGCCAACATGAGCCGGAGCGGCCGTCCATGACCCTGCACCGGCGGTGCGCGCGCCCGCTCGCCCATTCGCTCGCCTATTCGCTCGGCCTGTTCTGGTCGGCGGGAGCAACATGAGCCGGCGGGCTGCGAGCTGGTTGGCGGCGCTGGTGCTGGCCGTGGCGGCCTTCGTCTATGGCGCGGTCGACGAGGGCCCGCCCAAGACCAACGCCGACCGTGTCCGCATCCTGGCCGACGACTTCGCCTGCCCGGTGTGCGCCGGCCAGTCGGTGGCCGAGAGCGACGTGCCGGTGGCCCGCGAGATACGGCGCCAGATCGCGGTGTGGGTGGACGAGGGCCGCAGCGACGCCTACATCCGCGACCAGCTGGTGGCGGCCTACGACGTCGACATCGACTACAACCCGTCGGGTTCGGGCATCACCAGCCTGGTGTGGATCCTGCCGGTGATCGCCGCCGGCGGCATCGCGGCCGTGGTGGTGGTGATGCTCCGCTCGGGCGGAGATCCCGCCCCCACGCCGGAGACGCAACCGTCACAAGCTGGCCTGTCGGCGCGTCGCCGGCGGAGGCGCAACGCGGTGGTGTGGACCGTCGCCGTGGTGGTGGTGACCACCGGGGCCGGGCTGTTGGTGGCCCGCTCGTCGGGAAGCCGCAGCGCCGACGGCTCCATCAGCGGCGAGATCCGGGTCACCAGCCGGGAGTTGATCTTCGAGGCCCAGCGCCGCCTGGGCGAAGGCGACCTCGACGGTGCCATCGCGGCCTACGACGATGCCCTTGAGCTTCAGCCCTCCAACCCGGAGGCGCTCACCTACCGGGGCTGGCTCACGTCACGGCGCGGCGATCCGGACACCGCGGCCCGGTATCTCGACGACGCCATCGCCTCTGATCCCGCCTACCCCGACGCCCGCCTGTTCCGGGCCATCGTGTCTCTTGAGCAGGGTGACGGGTCCACCGCGGCCGTCGAGCTGGCCGTGTTCGACTCGCTCGACCCGCCCCCCTACGCGGAGGAACTGCTCGCTCAGGCTCAAGTGCGCGAACGGGTGGCCGCGGCGAGTTCCGCCGACGCGTTGGCGGCCGTCGACGCCTTGGCATCCCTCGATGAGCGCCCTGCTTTCAGCGAGGCCGCGCTGAGCGTGGACGAGGCGCTGGTCGCGGCCGAGGCCCTGGCCGGGCGCGGCGATCTTCTCGAAGCGGTTCAGTTCCTCGATTGGGTTCTGGAGTCTCGGCCCGACGATCCCGACGTGCTCGCGGGGCGGGGCTGGCTGCTGGTTCGCAGCGGCGACCCCGAACTGCTGGAGCTGGGAGTGGAGTACCTCGACGCCGCGCTGGCCGCCGATCCGTCCAACCCCTCGGCATTGGCGTACCGGGCATTCGCTCGGTGGCAGCAGGCCGACCTAGCTGGCGCCCGTGCCGATCTAGCCGCCTTCGACACCCTCGGGCGCCAACCCCCCGACTTGCTGCGCCTGATCGAAGACCAGGGCCTACGCACCGCCGTCGGTAGTTGAGATCAAGCGCCGGCAGCTGCAAGCCTAAGTCCGCGCTGCCACGTAGAGTTGCGCCGGTATGGCCCGCAATGTGCGAGTGACTTGTGGGCGCGCCGCGCGTGTCGAGCGTCTCGCCGGTGGTCGGTCCGCGATCGAGGCCAAGGGATGCGAGTGACTCTTGGGCGCTCGGCGCCTGTGCTGGCCGGGGCCGTTCTGGTCGTTTCAATTCTTGGCTGCTCAGGGAACTCGGCCGACGTTGAGGCGCCGGTCACGGGTTCGCAGTCGGCGTCGGCGTCAGTCGGGTCTGGCAGCGAAGCGCCTGAACCCGCCGGGGCCGAGTCGAGCGACGTGCCCGAATCGAGCAACGGGTCCGAGGCGGCTGTCAGCCACGATGAACCAGCCGAGACAGCCGACGCTGCCGACACCGCCGACGCTGGCGACACTGGCGACGCTGCCGACACTGCCATGGCGACCGACCCGACTTCTGCCTCGGACGCCGGGCCGATCTCCTCCACGCCGCGCGAGGACGTTCTCAGCGCGCTGGACGACCCCTTCAATCCCGACCATCCCCCTGCGCTGATCGACCTCTCGGAAATCCGCGGGGTAGTCCCGCCCGACGCCATTCCCGCCCTCGAGGATCCCGCCTTCGAGCCGGCCACCGATGCGGCGTGGCTCGAGGCGGTGGAGCCGGTGCTGGCGCTGGAGATCAACGGCGACGCGAGGGCCTACCCGCTGCGGATCATGACCTGGCACGAACTCGTCAACGGCACCGTCGGAGGGGTGCCCGTCACCGTGTCGTACTGTCCGCTGTGCAACTCCGCGGTCGCTTACGACCGCCGGGTCGGGGACCGCATCCTCGACTTCGGAACCTCCGGGGCGCTGTTGAACTCGTCGCTGGTGATGTACGACCGCCAGACCGAGAGCCTGTGGTCCCACTACACCGGCCAGGCGGTGGCCGGCCATCTCGTCGGCGCCGAACTTGATCTGGTGCCGGTGCAGACCGTGTCGTTCGAGGCGTTCCTGGCGTCGCATCCCGACGGCCGCGTGCTCAGCCTCGATACCGGCCACTCCCGTCGCTACGGGCAGAACCCGTATGAGTTCTACGACTCCAACAACCGCCCGTTCCTGTTCAGCGGCCCCACCGACGAGCGGCTCGAACCGATCACCCGGGTGGTTGC
>JAJDZO010000255.1 GCA_022824605.1 Acidimicrobiia bacterium | reverse complement strand
CAGCGCCGCGTCCACCACATGGCGGGTCTCCTCGGTGAGGGCCAGCGCCACCACCACCGCGTCGGCGCCGGCCACCGCCTCATGCACCTCGCTGAGCGTGACCGTGGCGGCCGCGCCCTCCACGGGCTCGGCTGAGCGTCTCACCACGGTCACATCACAGCCCCACGGTTCGAGCAGCCGGAGCAGCGAGCGGGTGATCCCGCCCCCACCCAGCACCGTGATGCGGGCCCCCAGCAGGTTGCGACCGGACTCCGCGCACCACGAGTCGGCCACCGCGAACACATGGAAGTCCCGTAGGCCCATCAGCAGTGCCGTCATGATCCACTCCGCCACCGGATCGGCGTACACGCCCTTGGCGCAGGTCCAGGTGCGGCGGGTGTCGAGATGGTCGAGGAACGGCTCCACGCCCGCATAGGGGAGCTGCACCCACTGCACTGCGGGGGCCGCGGCGATCACCTCGGGATACAAGGGGGCTGCGTACGGGTCGGCCCAGATCAGGGCCTGCGCTTCACCCAGATCGGCCACCTCGCCACCGGCGTCGCGCACCGCCTGTGCGAAGGCGTCGTGCATGACGGGCCGGGTGTCGGGCGCAACCGCCACCAGCCGGTTCACCGAGCCCTGCCTGACTCGGGCCCGCAGCCCCGCTCGGCGTCGCCCAGCGGACGCGGCGGCGGTGTGATGGGTCGCGGCCGCAGCGACGGGGTCACGACGGGTTGTACTGGCGGTCGCCGGCGTCGCCGAGTCCCGGCAGGATGAAACCGTTGGAGTCGAGCGACTCGTCCATGGCGGCCACCCACACGGCGTCGGCCAGGCCCGACTCTCGCACCCGCTGCACCCCTTCGGGGGCGGCGATCACGCAGACCGCGGTCACGCGGCCCGCGCCGGCGCTGCGCAGCAACTCGCAGGCGTGTACGCACGATCCGCCGGTGGCCAGCATCGGATCGAGGATCAGAGCATCACGGCCGTCGAGGCTGTCGGGCAGCGTGCTCGCATACTCGCGTGCCACCAGCGTGCTCTCGTTGCGTCTCAGCCCGACGAAGGCGACCTCCACGTCGCCGAGCAACTCCAGCGCGGCGTCGAGCATCCCGAGACCGGCCCGCAGCACCGGCACCACCACCGGGAGACGCTCCAGGCGCGCCCCCACCGCGGGCCCCATCGGTGTGGTGATGTCGACGGGAACGAGCGGGGCCTGCCGCATGGCCTCGTACACCAGGATCGAGCTCAGATCGCGCAGCAGCTGCCTGAACTCGTGGTTGGGGGTGGAGGCGTCGCGCAGGCGGGTCACCCGCTCGGTCACCAGCGCATTGTCGACGACATGGATCTCGGTCACGGTCGCCTCGATATCTCTATGCTTCCGCCCTCGCCGTAGAGAGCCGCGGCCAGGTCCCGCACGTCTTCGGGCGTCAAGATCGCCAGCTCATCGCTGAGTCGCTGCTGTGTGAGAGCGTCCTCGTCGCCGACGTGGCGTCTCGACAGCAGCGCGCTGATCAGGTGCAGATTCTGCGAACGGGCATAGTCGGTGGTGGCGATGGCGGTGGCCTGCGCGAACTCGGCGGGCGTCAGCCCGTTGGCGGCCACATCGGCGAGGATGTCGATCATCGTGGTGCGGATCTCGTCGAACCGGCTCGGATCGAGCGTCGCATACACCACGGAGTCCACATACTCGCGGGGGAGCCGCGTCTCGGACACTGCGGCGCCCGCCGCGTAGGACGATCCCAACTCCTCGCGGATCACGCCGAACATTCGCTCGCTCACCGCCACCGACAGCACCTTGGTGGCGACCATCGTCAACGGCGACAGCTCCACATCCGCCTCGTGATAGATCTCCAGCACCGCGCTCTCGCCTTCGCCCACCTGCACCTGCTTCTGCACCAGGTCGGCAGGCATGGGTTGGCGGCGGTCGATGTAGGTGTCGGACTCGCCTGCGGGGAGGGTGCCGATGTAGTGACGGGCCAGACGCTCGATCACGGCGGCGTCGATGTCTCCGACCACGGCCACCACCATGTCGTCGACCGATCCGAGACGGCTGCGGTACATGGCGAGCAGCCGCGGCGCGCTGAGCGAGTCGATCTCGGTTCGGCTGGCGATCGCTCCGTGCCAGGTGTCGCCGTAGCGGGCCTGGAGATAGGCGAGGGCTGCCTGCCAGGCGGGGTCGCGCATCGACCGGGCCAGCCGCGTATCAGCGACGTGCAGCGCGTCGGCGTAGGCCTGGTCGTCGATCCGGGGCGAGGTCACCATCAGGTGGATGAGCTGGAACAGGGTCTCGACGTCCTCGGTGCTCGACGCCCCCGAGAAGCCTTCGGACGACTCGCCGATGTAGGGGTTGACCCCCACGTTGCGGGTCTCCAGGAAGCGGTTCAGCTCAGATGCTGAGAGCTCGCCCAGACCGCTGTCGCGTACGGCGTTCACCGCGATGGCCGACAGCGCGTCGTCGCCAGGTTCCAGCACCGACCAGCCCCCCAAGGATTGCGACAGCAGGTTGACGGTGCCCTCTGAGATGTCTGAGGGCGCGAACATGACGCGGGCGCCGTTGGCGAACTCCCACTCGTGTGCGCCCTCGAACACATCGAAGGACCCTTCCGACACCGGGTCGGCAGGATCCGGCGCCGCCATCAACTCCTCGATGGCGACCACCTCCGGCGGAGGCGGACCGGCCGTGGCCGCGGCCAGCGCCGCGTCGAGTTCGGCGACCGTGGGCACGCTGGAGGGATCGGGCCCCACCGCGATGGCGAGCAGGCCGCCGGCGTGCATCTGCCATCGGAAATGATCGGTCAGCTCCTGCGGTGTGAACTCGGCTAGCAGCGCCGCCGTGCGGGCCACCGATTGATCGATTGCGTCGATGTCGGCGCCGTAGAAGAAGTGACTCTCGTACAGGCTGGCCCACTGGGCGTCCTGGGTGGTAGCCGCCGAGTCGAGCACGAACTGCAGCGACGTCGCGTACTGGCTGACGGCGCGCTGGAGGTCACCGGCAGTGAAGCCGTGCTCCTGAGCGGTCAACAGCACCGAGTAATAGTCGCTGGAAGCGGTGTCGAGGTTTTCTCCCTGCCAGTTCGTGCCGTAGTACCTGAGACCGCGGTTGTAGGTGAAGGCGAAGAAGTGCGGCGGGTCGACCTGGCTCAGTTCGCCCCGGTGGTAGGCATCGTTGAGCCGGTTCTGGACCATCACCGAGATCACGGATTCCATGGTTGTGAGCCGGTCGCCGCCCACGGTGCTGAGATCGTGGGGCATGATCGGAATGTCCAGCGAGATGTAGGTGACGCCCTGGCGAGGGTCGGTCACCACATGGCTCGACGACGCTGCGGGCGAGATGTCCACGCTTGGCGGAGTGCGGCCCGGGCCCGACTCCAACGGCCCGAAGTGCTCCTCCACCAGCGCTCGCTGGTCTTCGGTGGCCATGTCGCCCACCACTACGACGGCCATGTTGGCGGGCACGTACCACTTCTCGTAGAAGGCTCGCAGGTCTTCGGCGGTCATCGAGTTGACGGTGGCGAGCGTGCCGATGGGATCGCGTCCGGCATAGGGGGTGCCCTGCGTGTACACCCGGTCGAACTCGGCGCCGATGACCCCGCCGACGCTCTGGCGACCCAAGCGCATCTCGTCGAGAACGATGCCCCGCTCGGACTCGACTGCATCGGCGTCGAAGGTGGCCTCAGTGGCCATCTGAGACAGCGCCCGGAACACCAGAGGCGCCTTGTCGGCCGCGTCGAGGCGCACCGAGATCTGGAACACGGTCTCGTCGTGGCCCACATGGGCGTTGACGTCGGGGCCGAGTTCCACACCGATCTCGCGTAGAGCCTCGCCCAAGGAGTTGCCGGGATACTCCGCGGTGCCGTTGAACAGCATGTGCTCGACGAAGTGAGCGATGCCCACCTCGTGGTCGGCCTCGTCGACCGAGCCGACGTTCACGAGCAGCCGCACCTCGAGGTTGGTGCCCGGATGCTCGTTGTGGCGGAGATAGTAGGTGAGGCCGTTGTCGAGGGTTCCGATGGTCACGGCCGGATCGACCGGCAGCGCAGTGTCATCGACGGCAGGCTCGTAGGCGGGCTCCACCGGCGTGGCCGGATCCACCAGACGGGCCGCTCGGGCCAGCAGGGTGGCCAT
>JAJDZO010000407.1 GCA_022824605.1 Acidimicrobiia bacterium | reverse complement strand
CGAGGACGTCTACGAGCCCTACCTGATACAGCAAGGCCTGCTGATGCGCACACCGCGGGGCCGGGTGGCGACCCCGACAGGATGGACGCACCTCGGATTGGAGCCACCCCAGCCAGATCTGACCCCCCAACCGGGCCTGTTCACCTGAGAGGGCGCGCAGTGCCCTGCCAAGGTTTGACCCAGCCGCCGGTCACGCCGGACGACCTGGACTATGAGCTGCCGCCCGAGGCGATTGCCCAGTCGCCGCTGGCGGAGCGCGACCGGGCCCGGCTGCTGGTGGATGAGGGCGCTGCCGTCGCCCATCGCCGGGTTGATGATCTGCCTGGTCTGTTGGCGCCCGGCGATGTGGTCGTCGTGAACGACACCCGCGTGCTGCCCGCCCGCCTGCGGCTACGGCGGACAACCGGCGGCGCGGTGGAGGTGCTGCTGCTGCACGAGCGCGACGACGGCGACTGGGAGGCGCTGGTGAGGCCGTCCCGACGCCTGAGGCCCGGTGAGGTGGTGGCTCCCGAAGCCGCGGCCGCATCCGTGAGAGTGGAGATCCGCGACGATCTGGGTGAGGGGCGGCGCGTGGTGCGGGTCGACACCGGCGGGCGGCCGCTGCTGAAGGTGCTCGACGAGGTGGGCACCGTGCCGCTGCCGCCTTACATCACGGCAGGCATCTCCGATCCTGAGCGCTACCAGACGGTTTACGGCCGCCGGCCGCTGTCGGCCGCGGCTCCGACCGCCGGGCTGCACTTCACCCCCGAGCTTCTCACTCGGGTGCGAGATGCGGGTGCCGAGGTGGTGGCGGTCGAACTGGCGGTGGGTCTCGACACCTTCCGGCCTATAACCGCGGCCCGCCTCGACGACCACGACATGCACACCGAGCAGTACAACGTGCCCGCACAGGCCCAGCAGGCCCTGGCAGGGGCCGAGCGGGTGGTGGCGGTGGGCACCACCGTGGTGCGATGCCTGGAATCGTGGGCCGCCACCGGCGAGGCGTCCGGGCGAAGCAGCCTGTTCATCCGCAGGCCATATGAATGGCGGGTCGTCGATGCGCTGATGACGAACTTCCACCTGCCTCGCTCCACCCTGCTGTGCCTGCTCGATGCCTTCATCGGGCCCCGCTGGCGCACGCTCTACGCCGCCGCTCTGGAGAACGGCTACCGGTTCCTGTCCTTCGGTGACGCCATGTTCGTGTCGCGCTCCGAGCCGGGCCTGGAGCCGATGTGACCGCGGCCGTCTTCGCCGTGGAAGCGACCGACGGCGCGGCCCGTACCGGCACGGTGGCCACGGCTCGGGGCACGTTCTCGACACCGTGCTTCATGCCGGTCGGCACCCGCGGCGCGGTCCGCCACCTCGACTCGTCGGACCTCGAGGCCTTGGGGGTGGAGGTGGTGCTGGCCAACACCTACCACCTGATGCTGCGGCCCGGAGCGGCCACCGTCGCCGGTCTGGGCGGGATCCACGGCTTCGCCCGGTGGTCCGGTCATGTGCTCACCGACTCGGGCGGATACCAGATCTACTCGCTCGACCCGCAGGTGGACGACGACGGCGCCACCTTCGCCTCGGTCTACGACGGCTCGCGCTGCCGGCTGACACCGGCCGACGCGGTGGAGCAGCAGGCCCTCATCGGTGCCGACATCGCCATGGTGCTCGACGTGTGCCCCTCTGCGGTGGCCGAACGCCCGGTCGTGCAGGAGGCCGTCCGTCGCACCGCCCTGTGGGCTCGGCGGGGCCGCGACGCCTTCCTGGCCCATCGAGATGCGCCACAGCGGCAGTGCCAGTTCGGCATCGTGCAGGGCGGAGTCGACACCGGCCTGCGGCGCGAGTCCGCTGAGCGCACCGTCGAGATCGGCTTCGACGGCTACGCGGTGGGCGGGCTGTCGGTGGGCGAGGAGCGTCCCCCGATGCTGGAGGCGCTCGAAGCGTGCACCCCGCTGCTTCCTGGCGACAGCCCCCGCTATTTCATGGGCCTCGGCGACCCGGTGGGAATCGTCGAGTCGGTGGCCCGCGGGATCGACATGTTCGACTGTGTGCTGCCCACCCGTCTCGGTCGCCACGGCACGGTCCTGTCCGACGAGGGCCGCTACAACCTGGCTGCCGCCCGCCACGCCAACAGCGACGAGCCGCTCGATCCGTCGTTTCCCGACAGCCCGGCCGGCCGGTGGCCGCGGGGCTATCTGCGCCACCTGCTGTCCACCCGCGAACCGACCGCGGCCCGGCTCATAACGCTGCACAACCTGGCCTGGCTGCTGCGCTTCATGGATCAGGTGCGAGCCGCGGTGCGCACCGGAACCCTCGACGACCTCCGCGCCGCCGTCGCGCTCAAGTGGGCGTAGGATCAAGGCATGGAACAGTTCTTCATCATCATCCTCATGTTCGGCGCGCTGTACTACCTGCTGCTGCGCCCCCAGCAGAAGCGCGAGAAGGCTCGCCGGGAGTTGGTTCGCTCCCTTCAGGTGGGCGACGAGGTAATGACCAATGCCGGCATTCACGGGGTGGTGGCCGAGGTCGAGGACACGGTGGTGTGGCTGGAGGTGGCCCCCGACGTCGAGTTGAAGATGAACCGGGACTCGGTTGCCGGCATGACTTCCGCCGCATCCAGCACCGACGACGACCAGTCAGACGAAGACGACCAGTCAGACAAAGACGACCCCGAAAATTCGGAGGACGAGGGCTAGGTCCCCGAGCACTCCCGGCGCATAGTCGTTTCGGGCCGCGGGAGGATTGTTGCGTCGCAAGATCGGCTATGTGGTCGGCATCGTCGTGGTCGCCGTCGCGGGCGCGGTCTACACGCTGGTAGCCGGCAACGAGCCTCTGCTCGGCCTCGACCTGCAGGGCGGTGCCAGCGTGGTGCTGGAACCGACCGACACTGCCGAGCCCGAAGAACTCGAGGTGGCGGTGGAGATCATCCGCAACCGGGTCGACGGCCTCGGGGTGGCCGAGCCAGAGATCTCCACCCAGGGCGACAACATCCTGGTGCAGCTGCCCGGCGTCGATGAGCAGCAACGGGCGCTCGACCTGGTGGGCCAGACAGCCGAACTGCGGTTCCGCCCGGTGCTCAGCGTCGTGTCCGAGGAGGCGCTTACCGGCGCCGACGCCGACGAGACGCTGCTGGAGACGTTCGCCCTGAGCGAGGGCGAGCTGGCCGCCGACGCCGTGGTGGTGCTGCCCCAATACGACGACGACCGCAACCTCGTGCTGCGCTACCAGCTCGGGCCCACCGCCGTCACCGGTGACGGCTTGGAGGGTGCCGACGCGCAGTTCCATTCCTTCATCGGCTGGCACGTAGGCCCCACCTTCAAAGCCGGCGCCGAGGGCATCGACCTGTTCAACGAAGTGAGCCGCCGGTGTCACAGCCGTGCTCCGTCGTGTCCCACCCAGCAGGTGGCCATCGAGCTCGACAACGAGGTCGTGAGCGCCCCCACCGTCCAGGGCGACAGTGCCGTATTCGAACCGTTCCAGCGTTCCGAGATCACCATCTCAGGCGGCTTCAGCGAGCAGGAGGCCCGCGATCTCGCTCTCGTGCTCGACTATGGCGCTCTGCCGTTGGAGCTCGAAGCCCAGCAGAGCCAGATCGTGTCGGCGTCGCTGGGAACCGACGCGCTGTCCGCCGGTGTGCTCGCGGGGATCATCGGGCTCGGGCTCGTGTCGGCGTACCTGCTGATCTACTACCGGCTGCTCGGGCTGGTGGCCATCGCCAGCCTCGGTCTGTCCGGTGCCATGCTGTGGACCATCATCGCCTGGCTGGGCGAGTCGCAGGGGTTGGCGTTGACCCTGGCCGGCGTCACCGGCCTGATCGTCGCCATCGGCGTGTCGGTCGACTCCAACGTGGTGTACTTCGAGCACCTCAAGGAGGACGTCCGTTCGGGCCGGACGCTTCGCTCCGCGGTGGACCGGGCGTTCCCGGTGGCTTTCTCCACCATCGTCAAGGCGGACTTCGCCTCGTTGATCGCCGCCGCGGTGCTGTACTTCCTTACCGTGGGCCAGGTTCGGGGGTTCGCGCTGTACCTCGGGCTGGCCACGATCCTCGACCTGGTGGCCACCTATTTCTTCATGGGGCCGCTGATCGGCATCATGTCGCGAGCCTCG
>JAJDZO010000168.1 GCA_022824605.1 Acidimicrobiia bacterium | reverse complement strand
GCCCCGCGACTGCGACACCGTGTAGCCCGATCCGCTGCTCACCGTGACGGTCACGAAGCCGTCCGATTCATCCACACTGTCGCCCGTGGTGGACACCGACAGCGTCACACTGCCGGTGGTCGGAACGGTGACGGTGCGCGTCCCTGTCACGACGCCGTAGTCGCCGATCTGCGCCACCGAGACCTCAACCGTCAGGTCCGCCGAGGGCGCCGGGGTCGCCGTGATGGTGAACTCGGCGGCGGCACCCTCGGTCACCGAGCTGCCTCCGGCAATGCTCACTTCAGGATTCGGCGGCGGGGGCGGCGGGGGCGGCTCAGCCTCCTCGATGCACTCCAAGGCCTCCCGGAACGGCTTCCAGCCCGACCAGCGCTGCTCCGACGCAGTCGCTTCCGCAGCCGTATAGGGCACCACCTGATCGTCTTCGACATCGCCGAACGCCACCAGCACCCGCCGCCAGTTCCCCCCGAACCCCGGAGCGCGGTCCTTGTTCACGTCGTAGTAGCGACGCGCCAACTCCAACGTCGCGTCGGGCACACAATTCGCCGGAACCACAGGCGGCGACGTGCCGTCGTCATCGGACACTGCCACGGTTGCTGTGCTGGACGACCCTGACGCCGTGTAGCCGATGCCGTCCTTGACGGTGACGCTGACCGAACCGTCAGCCTCCTCGGTGCTGTCGTCGGTGGTCGATAACGTCAGCGTGGCACTGCCGGTGGACGGCACCGTCACCGTCCGAAAGCCCGGCGACACACCGAAGCTGCCGCTCTGCGCGACGCTCACCAGCACGTCCAACGGAGCTTTCGGCGCCGGCGACGCAGACACCGTGAACGTCGCATCGCCGCCTTCGGTGATCGCGGAACCAGCCGACACGCTCACCACCGGGGTCTTGGGCGGCGGCGTGGTGTCGTGTTCGACAATGGTGATGGTCAATGGCGAGCCCACCACCGCCACCACGTTGCGCAGCGCGGCCGGGCGTGTAGCGATGACGATGGCAGTCTCGTCTGGCTCCACGCCTGCCCAGATGTCGTCTTCGTAGGTCACGAACCGGTAGGTGGCCGAGGTTGCGCCGGCGGGAATCGTGATCTTGGTGACCGGATTCGAGTCGGCGTCATACAGCGGGTAGAAGTCGTGCCCTCCCCCTCCATGGGGAGTTGCCGTGCCGTTGCCGTAACTCACCGGCAGGTGAATGGCATTCGTCCACGCACCGCCGCTGAGCGTGGCAGTGATCTGCGTCTCTTTGCCTTCGGTGACCGTGGACGCCGTCGCCTCCAGCGTCACCGTTCTCGGCGGGGCGGGCGGATCGAGATCGCCGTCAATGGTCACCTCGACGGGATCGCCCAGAAGAAGCAGCGACTGCGGCGCGTTCTGGCCATGAGGATCGGGCCATTTGACGCTGAGGGTTTCGTCCTGCTCGCTGATGCCGTCGTTGATGATGTTGAAAGTCGCCGAACCAGACGTCTGACCTGCGGGAATCCGGATCTGCAACGGTCCCGCCGGAGAATAGTCCGGCTGCGAGCCGCCCGGTGCCGTTGCCGTGCCGGCTTCGAGCTCGACGGGAATCGTGACGCTCTGCGACAGCGTCCCGCCGGTCAGCGAAGCCCTCACCTGCACGGCGCTGCCCTCGTTGACCGTGGCGTCGATGCCGCTCAGGTTGTTCACGCGCAGCCGGGCTCGTGGAGCGGTATCGGTGGACGTGCCCGCATGGCCCAGGAAGTTCGCCTGCCACGAATACAGCGTCGTGCGCTGGTAATCGGCGTCGGATCCGTGCGTGATCCGGTCAGAGATCTTCAGCTTCCACGTCCCGTCGGGATCCTCGCCCAAGAACTCGCTGCTCGACAGCCTCAGAACCTTGTAGTTCATCTCGCAGCTGTTTTTCAGCTTCCAACCGCTGTTGCCGCATTGGGCCCGGTAGTCGATGGAATCGACAAGACGAGATGTGGTACCGCTCGGCGAAACCAGTTCGATGCGAAGATCGCGTGAGTGCGAGCTGGTGAGATAGAGCGAAATCCAGACATCCTCCAGGAAGTCGATGTCCGACGGGCCGCTCAGCGTCAATTCGGTTATCTGGCCGTTGCTCCCGATGACCGCGTCTGCGCTGTCAGGCGGGTCGTACGGGTGGTTCGCGTCGTACTCCGGTCCGCCCGATTTGACCGTCGTGGCGACGAGTGCAGGCAAGCGCTTCCACGTCAGCGCCGCGTTCACTGCGGCCGACGCATCCACCACGCCGAACCCGTACACGGGGCTGAAGCTGTAACGGCTGCTCGATGAGCCGTACTGAACGGCGCCGTCGGACCAGCTCGCATGCGTCGGGTCGTTCTTCTGCGCTGTCTGGGCCAGGATCAGCTTGATGTCGCGCCACGTCAGATACGGGTTGGCGCTGCGCATGAGCGCAACCACGCCCGAGACCTCGGCTGCTGCAACGCTCGTGTGGCCGAAGCCGGCGTACTGGTCGCCGCCATAGGTCGACAAGACGTAGTTGCCGATGGCGTTCTTGGTCTGCTCATCGCGCCCGTTCGCCGGCGCGCATACCCACAGTGCGACGCCTGTCTGGGAATACTGGGTCTCCTGGCCGTTGTTGTCGACCGCGCAGGTGCTGATGACACCCGGATGGGCATGCATGCCGTCGGTGATCACATCAGTGCCGGGCTTTGTGGTCCTCCGATTGCCGGCGGCGACCACATAGGAGGTTCCTTTGCCGCCGAAGCCGTGCTCCAAGCCATAGTCCACGGCGGACCACCACGAGTCCGCGGGGATCAGGAACTCCGGGAAGATCGAACTGAGGCCGTAGCTGTGGTTCGACACTGCGACGGTCTCTGCATTGCGCCGCATCGCATCAGCCCGATGCGACACAGACGGCCACTCCACCAGGTTGTAATTGAGCAGCGTGGCGCGTGGCGCGATGCCTCTGCTGCCGAGATTGTTGTCGCGCGCCGCGATCACCCCGGCGATCTTCGTGGCGTGGGCCGCCGGCGACTCTGGCAGCGGACGAACCTCGTAGTTGTGGCTGCGGGCCAGGTCGACGTTGTCGCGAATGTCGTGATGGTTCGGATTCCACGTGTCATCCACGATGGCGACGCTGACGTTCGCGCCTCTGGTGATCGACCAGGCATTGCCGATGTTGATATCGCCGCCGACTGGCCGCGGCCCGAGTTGCCCGTTGAACGACTGCTGCCAGTTCAAATGCCACAGACAGCCCGAAAGCTCATCGGACAGCCACGCGTTGTGCCCGAAGCAGTCGGCCTCACTGCTGAACCCGGGACCGTTCAGCACCAACTCCGGCGCAGCATCGGCCGATACGTCGCGGGATGGCACTGCGTCTGCGGCCGCGAGCGGCGCCGTTGCCGACTCCGCCGGTCCTGCTGCATCTTCGCCCGTAACCGCACCGGGGATCAGCGTCAACGCGCTGACCAGAGTCGCAACGGCAGCGATTGCTGCCAAAAAACGGAGGGATATCCTCATCGACTGCTCCACGTTCCCGGCCGTCCCAGTGGCTCAAGCCGCACCGGTACAGAGCACTTCAGCTCAAGCCGCACCAATACAGTTTATATGGGGTGTCTTGACTTATCAATACTTTCAGCGCATCTGTGTCTGCCCGACCGCGTAGCCGTAGATGCGGTTCACGCCGCTAGAGACGCACAAATGATTTCTTGTTCAACATCCCGTCGGTGGACGATACTGTGTAACCCGTGCCGCTTTCGACCTTCGGGCAGCACTCCGACGACGACCTGTGGGGCGAAGCGATCGAAGCAGCCCGCTCCCTCGACCAAGCCTGAGAGATCAACTAGGGCAGACAGACAGGCTTCTGTCGGGCGACCCTTCCGCCCATGCCGAGGCGCCCTGGAATGCCTCCAAGCTGACTAACCCCGGCTGAGCCAGCCAACCCGCCTACCCAACACCGTGCAAACGGCCAGAAAACGGAATCTGGCCCACCGCCTTCGCCCAAGAGGTACCTTGCAAAATATATAGTCAAGTGGGTATTTTCAAGGTATGGACTCGGTTCTGCTTCCTCGCAACATGGTGCCGCGTCTTGAGGATGCCCTTCGACGGAGCCCGGTCGTGGCACTCATCGGCGCACGGCAGAGCGGCAAGACGACGGTTGCCCGTCAGCTCGTAGCGGCCGACTCGCCGAACTACTTCGATCTCGAGGATCCCCTTAGCCTCGCTCGGCTGGATCAACCCATGACAGCACTGGAGTCGCTGCGAGGACTTGTCGTGATCGACGAAGTGCAGCGTCGCCCTGACCTCTTCCCGGTCTTGCGGGTTCTTGTCGATCGTGACGACAATCCGGCGAAGTTCCTGGTGCTGGGCAGCGCTGGCCCGGACCTGCTGCGCCAGAGCGCAGATTCGCT
>JAJDZO010000128.1 GCA_022824605.1 Acidimicrobiia bacterium | reverse complement strand
GCAATGACCTGCACCTCGGGCAGTGGCCCCTCACCGGGCGCGTCCTCGAGACTCGGCTGTGGCCCCTGACCGGGCGCGAGCGCTTCGGTGATGCGTCGGCGCCCTCGCTGTTCGACCGATGGGACGGCGAGAACCGCTTCGCACTGCCCGCCGACCCGCCCGACGTGCTGGGATACGTCGACATCGCCCTCGAGGGAGGATTTCCAGGCGCCATCGGGGCAGCCGGGACGGGCAGCCGGGACGAGTGGATGCGGTCCTACGTGAACATCGCTGTGACGCGCGATCTGGGCGAGCTCGACGCACCGCTGGGTCGACGCAGGAGTCCCGAGTTGCTGCGGCGATGCCTCACGGCGTACGCGATGAACACTGCCGGAACCACATCCGACTCCTCATTGGCGCAGCTTGTGAACGTCGACGCTCGGTCCGCGCGCGCCTATCTCGAGACGATGAGCGTGCTGCGCCTCATCGACGACACGCCGGCCTGGCACTCGCGGCGACTGAAGCGCCTCACGTCGATGCCCAAACGCTATGTGACCGACTCCGGCTTGGCCGCATGGGTCATGGGTGTCGACCGCGAGGCCCTCAAACGCGATTCACGGGCACTGGGCCAGGTGATCGAGACCTTTGTCGCGGCTCAGATCCGCACGGAGGCTGACGCGTCACGAACGCGGGTGCATCTGAGCCATCTGAGAGACCACGGCGGACAGCACGAGATCGACCTGATCGCCGAGTTCGGCCGGAGGCTGGCCGCCTTCGAAGTGAAGTCCACCAGCGCGCCCACGACGAGCGACGCTCGCCATATCGCTTGGCTGCGCGACCGGCTGCCACCCGAGGAGTTCGCCGGCGGCGTGGTGTTCCACACCGGCCCCCACCGATTCCAGCTCAGCGACGGCGTCGAGGCGGTGCCCATCTGCGGCCTCTGGGGCTGAGCGTCGGGAAGCGTCGGGAATCCTCGGGGGTGTGGCGGGCGGTAGGTTTGGCCTGGTGGAGCAGGCTGAGCGGCCCAACATCTGGACCGCCCGCCTCGCACACACGCCACCCCACAGCGCCACCAACCAGCCCAAACCCCAAACCCCGAACCGACACGCTCCAACAGCACCCGCCTCGCACGCACCCACCCAACACCGGCCAACAACACCCCAACCAGCCCACCGGTGGATCCAGGCTTAACCGGTACCGGAGGGAGCCCACACGCATGAGAGGACTCCCATCATGCATCACCCTTATAGTGATATGTAATGATAGTTAAGTCATTTACATGTAGGCTACCTACCATGGGCAGGGCGACGGCATCGGCGTAGGCGTCATGGCTTTGGCGGAGACAGCGCGCAGCCAGCATGGCGGTGGCCCGGGGCTGTCCGAGCAGTTGAGTATGTTTGTCGTTTGTGACCGATGGGATCGCGAAGGCCAGCGCATGAGGCTCGTGGAGGCCGCTGAGCGCTCGTTCGCGCGACACGAGACGTTCCATCCTCGATACAGCTGGTTCCGCAAGGCGTACGCCCACGTCGTCGATGACGCGGCAGTCTTCGGCCGGCCTGACGCTCCGGTGGAGATCGGAGTGGGCAAGAACATGGTACGGGCCATCCGCTTCTGGGGGACGGCCGCCAGGCTGATCGCCGACGACCCCCGAAACGCCAGAGGGCGGGAGGCGCGGTGCGTGCCCACCCGCCGGGGTCGAGCGCTGTTCGGTGAGGACGGCTGGGATCCCTACATGGAGGATCCGGGCACGCTGTGGCTCCTGCACTGGCTGTTGTTGGCCCCGAAGAAGACGAGATTGCCAGTCTGGTGGTTGACCTTCAACGAGTTCAACGCAGTCGAGTTCGCCGAAGCCGACCTGCAGGCCTCGATCTCGACTCTGCTTGACGGAGTGCCCGAGTGGCACAGGCCTCATTCCAACTCCCTCAACAAGGACATCAGCGCGCTGCTGCGAACCTACGCCCCTGTACACCGAACCGACCGAACCCGCATCGACGACATGCTGGATTGCCCTCTGCGCGATCTCGGCCTTCTCAGCTACTCACCTGCGACGGGCCGATTCCGCTTCTCGCTCGGTCCAAAGCCGACGCTTCCGTCGGAGATCTTGGCTTACGCGGTGCTCGACTACGTGGCACTTAGCGAGGCCCGAGGCAGCACGATCACCATGAGCCGCCTCGCACATGACAAGGGAGCTCCAGGCCGAGTCTTCAAGCTCACCGAGGCCGAGTTGATCGACACGCTACGGCCTTCCGTCGGGGCTGAGCACGCGCTGGGACTCGCTACCCCGACGGGCTCCGTCCAGCTCACTTGGCGGGAGGACCCTGCGCTGATTGCCACCAGAATTCTCGACCGCTACTACGCGCCCGTCGAACCACGGGTGCCAGAGTTGTGCGCTGGACCTCTTGGCGACGTGCCCCCAGACGACTGCTGGATGGAAAACACTGGCGAGCAGCGCACACCGAGGGACGAAACCAGCTCCGAGCTGATCGCAGGAGCGGTGTGATGCCAAGGCTGGCAGACAGCATCGCTGTTCAGGAGCGGTTCGCTCGCTCCGCGAATCTCGAACGCGACCTCGCTCGCAGCGAGCCTCTCGATGGCTACGTCGTCACAGCCCGCGCTCTGGATGTCGTGGAGCGCATTGCCGAGACCGCTGCAACGGGCGCGGCCGGTGGAGCCTGGTCATTGACAGGCCCTTACGGCTCCGGAAAGTCGTCGCTTGCGCTGCTCATCGACGCCGCCTTCGGAGATGACTCCGCCACCCGTCGAGCGGCGCTCGGACTCATCGACGACGCCTCGCCACAGGTTGTGGAACTCATTCGTAGCGCCCACCGGCGACACGGCACCGAGGCCTGCGGCTTCCACCGCGGACTCGTCACCGCAGGCCGTGAGCCGCTGAATCGCACCGTTCTGTGGGCGCTCTATTCGGCGGTGCTGCGCAGCTACGGCGAGGTTCCCTCTCGCAAGGGATTCCGGGCCTCTGATGTCCTCAAGGGAGCGCTCAAGGACGCTGAGTCCGACAACCCGAGACGAACCGGCCCTTCCCCGTCGGCACTAGTGGACATCGCCCGCTGTCTTGCCGAAGACATGCCCCTGCTCCTCGTGATCGACGAATTCGGCAAGAACCTCGAAGCCATCCGCGACGGAAGCGACGCCGACCCCTACCTGCTCCAGCGGCTCGCAGAGGCTGGCCAGGGTTCGGACCTCCCTATTTTCGTGCTGACCCTTCAGCACCTGTCGTTCGAGGACCACCTCACAGGGGCCAACAGCACCCAGCGCCGAGAATGGGCCAAGGTGCAGGGTCGCTTCGAGGACGTTGCCTTCGTCGAATCGGCCAGCCAGACCCGCTCTCTCATCGGAACCGTCTTCGACGTTCACGACGACTTGCTCGGCTGTCGGATCAGCCGTTGGGCCGACGCGCAGGCCAAGGACATGAGGCAGTTGGGTACCGCTGACCTCGCTGATCCGCGGATATTGGCGTCCTGCTACCCCCTGCACCCTCTCGCCGCGCTTGTCCTGCCCGAGCTGTGTAACCGGCACGGCCAGCATGAGCGCACGCTGTTCTCGTTTCTTGCCGGTCGACACACGGCGAGCGCCGCCTCATTCCTGACCGAGACGGACCTTCCTACTCGGGGACCACTGCCCACAATGGGCCTCGATGCTGTCTACGACTACTTCGTCGATGGAAGCGCTCTCCAGATCGAGTCGGCCAGCATGTCAGGACGATGGACTGAAATCGCAACCCGCATACGGGATGCACACGGACTCACGCCGAAGCAGGCCCGGCTCGCCAAGGCTGTCGCCTTGTTGAACCTAGTTTCGACTGCCGGCACCATCAGAGCCTCGCGTGCGATTCTGGCCCTCACGACCGACAGCACCAACGAGACGCTCGCCGAATTGGAGACAGCCGGCATTGTCACCTTCCGGGACTTTGCGGACGAGTACCGGATATGGCAGGGGACCGATGTCGATATCAACCTGCTGCTCGACGCGGCCAGACGGCACGTCAAGAAACGGCCTCTCGTCGAGATCCTCAACGAGATCGACCAACCTCAGCCAGTGGTCGCCGCTAGACACAGTGCGCAACACGACGTGCTGCGAGTGTTCAACCGACGTTACGCCGATGCCACCGAGCAGGTAGAGCCGCTGGACGCCTCCTCCCGTTTTGATGGTGAAGCGCTGCTGCTTGTCGACCCAAGTGGATCGCTGCCGACCCTGGCCCGCCCGAGGGCGGACGCGAAGCCGATCGTGGCCGCGATTCCCGTGAGCCTGAAGACCCTGGACGAGACCGCTAGGGAGGCTGCTGCGGTCCAGGCCGCATGCGACGACCCCTCAGTGGCTAATGATTGGGTCGCACGACGCGAGTTGAGCGAGCGGATGGCCCAAACGCGCTCCGTTCTGGATCAAGCTGTCACCGACGCCTTCGGCTCGGACGCCTGCCGATGGATGCTCCTCGGGACCGAGGCTCGCGAACTCCCCGGAGGACGGGGCAGTGCCCCCCTGTCCGACGCGGCCGACAATGCATACCGGGACACCC
>JAJDZO010000123.1 GCA_022824605.1 Acidimicrobiia bacterium | reverse complement strand
GATGCCTGCCCGACGGCGGCTCGCGCCGGTGGCTCGGCTCGCGATGGCCGTACGGGATGCCTGCCCGACGGCGGCTCGCGCCGGTGGCTCGGCCCATCGGGGTCCGCGCCCATGGGCCTCGATCTGCGGCCGCTGGTGCAGGTGCCTTCGGGCTAGCCGATAGCTTGACCCGGTGACATCTTCGCTCATAGACCGCGGCCCTCGCCTTCTGGGACAGCGCCTCGAGGTGGGGCCTCTGGCCGTGGGGTGCTGGCGCTTCCTGGCCCGGCCTGACGAGGAACTCAAGGCGGTGCTCGACACCGGGCTGGACCTGGGCATGAACCTGGTGGACACCGCCGACATCTACGGCCTGGGCTGGGGTGGCAAGGCCTTCGGCGAGGCCGAGGAGAACCTGGGCCGGATCCTCGCCTCCGCGCCTGGACTGCGCGACCGGATGGTGCTGGCCACCAAGGGGGGCATCGTGCCCGGGGTTCCCTACAACTCCGGCGCCGAGGCGATCACCGCCGCCTGTGAGGCGTCGCTGCGCCGGCTGCAAACCGATGCCATCGACCTGTACCAGATCCATCGGCCCGACATGCTCACCCACCCCGCCGAGTTGGCTGAGGCGTTGAGCAGCCTGCGGACCGCGGGCAAGATCCGTGAGGTGGGGGTGTCGAACTTCAGGCCTCGCCAGCATGAGGCCCTGGCTGCCCACCTGCCGTTCGCTCTGGCCAGCACCCAGCCCGAATACTCCGCCGCCAACCTCGCCCCCCTGCGCGACGGCACCTTCGACCTGTGCATGCGCAACGGCGTGGTGCCGCTGGCGTGGAGCCCGCTGGGCGGGGGCCGCCTGACGGAGGGCCGGGACGTGCGTCAGGAACTGCTAGCGGTGCTCGACCGCCTCGCCGAACGGGAGGATGTGGACCGCGCCACCATCGCAATCGCGTTCGTGCTCGCCCATCCGGCCAAGCCGGTGGCCCTGCTGGGCACCCAGCGCCCCGAGCGGCTGGCCACCCTGGCCGCGGCCACCGAAGTGCACCTCGACCGCAGCGACGTCTACGACATCATCGAGGCCTCCGAAGGACAGCGCCTGCCGTGAACGTCTCGTCGTTGAGGACGCAGCCGCGACCGAGCCATGGGCGGCGCGGCCATGAGCGGGAGCGACGCAGCGAGGTGCAGACGTTGAACGGCACGGTCATGAGCGGATGCGACGCAGCTGCGGTCAAGCGATGAGCGGGTCCGGGGCGGTGGAGGTCGCCTGGTTCGGCGCGCTCTGCGACGACGACTACCGGTATCTGGGCGTCCCCGACCCGACGCTGGCCAGCAGCTGGCAGCACTGCCGCGACATCACCCTCGCGGCCGAGCGCAACGGCTTCGACAACATCCTGTTGCCGTCGGGCTACACCCTCGGGATCGACTCCACCGCCTTCGCGGCCGGCGTGGCGCCGCTCACCGAGCGCATGCGGCTGCTGCTGGCGGTGCGGATGGGGGAGATGTGGCTGCCGCAGCTGGCCCGCCAGATCGCCACCATCGACCAGATGCTCGACGGGCGCCTCACCGTGAACATAATCTCCAGCGACATTCCGGGTGAGACGCTCGAATCCGCTCCCCGTTACCGACGCACCCTCGAGTGGATGCACGTCCTGCGCACGCTGCTCGACGGACAGCCGGTGGACTTCCACGGCGAGTTCGTCGACCTGACACTCGACCCGCCCCGGGCGTCCACCGTCTCGGGCTGCTGCCCGCCGTTCTACTTCGGTGGCTTCTCCGAGGCCGCCAAGGAGACCGCGGCCGCCGCCTGCGACGTGTTCCTGACCTGGCCCGACACCGTCGACGGCGTGGCGGCCACGGTGGCCGACATGGAGGCCAGAGCGGCCCGGCACGGCCGCCGCCTGCGCTACGGGCTGCGCAGCCATGTGATCGTGCGGGAGACGTCCCAAGCGGCCCGGGCAGCAGCGGCGGCGCTGGTGAGCCGCCTCGACGACACCGTGGGCGCGGCCATAAGGGGTCGCTCGCTCGACTCGGCGTCGGTCGGGGTGCGCAGGCAGGCCGAGCTGCGCGAGACCAGCGACCGCGACGGCTACGTCGAGGCCAACCTGTGGACCGGCATCGGCCGGGCCCGCTCGGGCGCGGGCGCGGCCATCGTGGGCGATCCCGACGAGGTGGTGGCCAAGCTGGGGGCCTACCGCGATGTCGGCATCGACGCCTTCATCCTGTCGGGCTACCCCCACCTCGACGAGTGCGACCGGGTGGGCCGACATGTGCTGTCGAGCCTCGACCACGGTCCTCTGACTCCGCTCGATCCCGCCGCCTGACCGCGTTCTCGGCCGGTGGCCGAGGCGGGCTAGAGTGCCCGGCTGTAAACGTTTACGGAGGGCCGGGGGATGACGGACCGCACGCCACGACCAGACACGGTCGACTCCGGCACGACAGGGCCCTGGTGGGACGGCGCCGTCGGCTACGAGATCTACGTGCGTTCGTTCATGGACTCCTCCGGCGACGGGATGGGCGATCTGGCCGGCGTCACCAGCCGCCTCGACTACCTGAGCGACCTGGGCGTGGACGTGATCTGGTTGACGCCGTTCTACCCGTCGCCGGGCCACGACCACGGCTACGACGTCAGCGACTACTGCGCGGTCTCGCCCAGCCACGGCACGCTCAACGATTTCGACACGCTGGTGAGCGAGGCCCATCGCCGCGGCCTGCGGGTGATGATCGACATAGTGCCCAACCACACATCGAGCGAGCATCGCTGGTTCCGGAGTGCCCGCTCGCAGCCCGACGGACCCGACCGGGATCGCTACATCTGGGCTGATCCCGCCCCCGGCGGGGGTCCGCCCAACAACTGGCGCAGCCATTTCGGCGGGCCGGCGTGGACCCTCGACGAGGCGTCGGGCCAGTACTGGTGCCATCTGTTCCTGCCCGAGCAGCCGGACCTCAACTGGCGCAGCGAGGCGGTGCTCAACGATTTCGACGAGATCCTGCGCTGGTGGATCGACCGGGGCGTCGACGGCTTCCGTTTCGATGTGGCCCACGGGCTGATGAAGGACGCGGCGCTGCGCAGCAATCCTCAGATCAAGCCGCTCACCGATGGCATGGATCCATTCGAGGCATTCTACGCCTTCGAGCACCGCTACGACATGGACCAGTCAGAGAATCTCGACATCTTCAGGCGCTGGCGACGGGTGTGCGATCCGGTAGGAGTGATGCTTGTCGGCGAGATCAACGCCCCGTGGCCGCACCGCATGGCCCGCTACGTGCTGCCGGGAGCGCTCGATCGGGCGTTCTTCCTGCGGGCCGCGATGCTGCGGTGGGAACCGGCCCGGCTGCTGACGATGGTGCGGGCCATGCACGACGCCGCGCCGCAACAGATGTCGTGGGTGCTCAGCAATCACGACCAGTCCAGGCCGGTGAGCCGCTTCGACGGCGGCCAGCGCGGCGTGCAGCGGGCACTGGCTGGGTCTGCGCTGCTCATGGCACTCGGCGGCACCCCGTTCCTGTTTCAGGGAGAGGAGTTGGGGCTGAGCGACGGGGTGTTGCGCGCCGACCGCTACGACCCGGTGTCGGTGCGCAACCCCGGTGCGACCAGCGGCCGTG
>JAJDZO010000200.1 GCA_022824605.1 Acidimicrobiia bacterium | reverse complement strand
GGAGGAGAAGCAGCCCAACATCGAGTCGTTGATGAAGGACGCCCTGTACAACGAGCCGTGCCGACCCCGGGTGACCGGCAAGTTCGACGAGCACGACGCCATGCTGCTGGCCGGCCACGGCGGCCTCACCGCCGACGATCTGCTGGAGCCTCTGCGCCGCCGACTCTCCGAGCGCATCGGGGCGCGCCTCGCCCCCTCCCAGCCGCCACGCGAGCTGATCCCGCTGGGCTCGGGCGTGGCTCGCACGCCCTATTTCTGTTCGGGCTGTCCCCACAACCGTTCCACCAAGGTTCCCGAAGGCGCGGCCGTGGGCGCCGGGATCGGCTGTCACACCATGACGCTGCTGATGGACTCCGACGGCTTCGGCGACATCGTGGGACTCACCTGCATGGGCCAGGAGGGAGCCCAGTGGATCGGCATGGCCCCCTTCGTGGAGACGGACCGCATCTTCCAGAACATCGGTGACGGCACGTACTTCCATAGTGGCCAGCTCGCCATCCAGGGCGCGGTGGCCGCGGGCGTCGACGTCACCTACAAGCTGCTGTGGAACCGCACCGTGGCCATGACCGGGGGCCAGGATCCCCAGGGCATGCTCGGCGTGGCCGAGGTCTGCCGGGTGCTGCTGGCCCAGGGCGTGGCACGGGTGCTGGTGACGACCGAGGACGTGGCTCGCTACCACCGGGCCGACCTGCCTGATGGAGTCGACGTGTGGCCTCGCACCCGGCTGATGGAGGCTCAGGGACTGCTGTCGCAGGTCAAGGGCGTGACCGTGCTGATCCACGACCAGCAGTGCGCGGCCGAGGCCCGCCGGGAGCGCAAACGGGGCACGGTGGAGGCGCCCCGCCGTCGGGTGTTCATCAACGAGCGGATCTGTGAGGGTTGCGGCGACTGCGCCTCGATCAGCAACTGCCTGTCGGTGCAGCCGGTGGCCACCGAGTTCGGGCGCAAGACCCGGATCGATCAGACCAGCTGCAATTTCGACTATTCGTGCATGGAGGGGGACTGCCCGTCGTTCATGACCGTGACCCGGCCGGGGCGGCTGAGGTCGCGGCTGCGCCGCATCACCGGGCGAGACCGGGCCACGACCCGGCGGCGGGCCGAAGCCGCAGCCGTGGCGCCGACCGACCTGGACGATCCGGTGGCGGTGGTCCCCACCGACGACCTGTCGGTGCGCATCGTGGGCATCGGCGGCACCGGCGTGGTGACGGTGAGCCAGATCATCGGGACGGCGGCCATGTTCGACGGCTACGAAGCGCGGGGGCTCGACCAGATCGGGTTGTCGCAGAAGGCCGGACCGGTGGTGAGCGACCTGCGCCTGTACCGCGGCGCCGAGGCGGCCAGCAACCGGCTCGGCGAGGGCCAGGCCGACGTGCTGTTGGCTTTCGATCAGCTGGGGGCGGCGTCGCCGTCGGGCATCAGCCGGGCCGACCCGGCGCGCACCGTGGTGGTGGGCTCCACCTCGCAGACCCCCACCGGTGCGATGGTGGCCCACCCCGACCGGGCCATGCCCGAGCCGGCCGAGCTGGAGGCCGCCATCGCCGCGGTCACCCGCAGTGACTGCCGCCACTGGGTCGATGCTCAGGCCATGACGGAGTCGCTGCTCGGCAACTCGGTGACGGCGAACGTGTTCGTGGTGGGGATGGCGGTGCAGGCCGGAGCGCTGCCGCTGTCGCCGGGGTCGGTGGAGCAGGCCATCGAACTCAACGGCGTGGCCACGGCAAGCAACCTCGAGGCGTTCCGGTGGGGCCGCACGATGCTGGCTCGGCCCGCCGCGGTGGACGCCGCCGTCTCCGACGGCCGGGCGCACCGGAGCCGGCGGCCCGAACTCGACGACGAACTCGCAGCCCGGGTGCGGGCCGTGGCCGCCGCCGCCCGCTTCGACCAGGCGCCGCCGGACTCGGAAGTGTCCACAGACACGGGCTACCGGGGCCACGTCGATCTGGCGCTCATGGCCTCGGAGTTGTGCGCCTACCAGTCGTCGAAGCTGGCTGACGCCCACCTCGACTTCGTGGAGGCCGTGGCGGCAGCCGACGAGGCCCGCGGCGACGGATCGCGACGGCTCACGGAGGCGGCAGCCCGCGGCTACTTCAAGCTGCTGGCCTACAAGGACGAGTACGAGGTGGCCAGGCTGATGCTCGACGCCGAGGCCGTCGCCGAGGCCCGCCAGATCGCGAAGAGCACCGGTGGGCGGCTCGCATGGAACCTGCATCCGCCGATCCTGCGGGCCATGGGCATGAAGTCGAAGATCGCCGTGCCCGTCGCCTGGACTCCGGCGATACGGCTGCTGGCGTCGATGCGCCGGCTGCGCGGCACCGTGTTCGACGTGTTCGGCTACACCAAGGTGCGTCGAGCCGAACGGGCACTGCCACGCGAGTACCGGGCTGCGATCACCGCCGATCTCGAACGCCTCGACGTCATCGGCTACGAGGCGGTGCTGGCCCGCGCCGAGCTGCCCGAGACAGTTCGGGGATACGAGGGCATCAAGATGGCCGCCGTAGCCGAGATGCGATCCGAGCTGAAACGAGCCTGAACCCGCCCAGCTCGAACCCGCCCAGCCCGATCTTCGCCAGGCTGATCTCTGCGAGCCGAACATCTGCAAGCCTTCCGCGGATCAGACTGGTAGGCTGATTCTCAACCCAATGGTGACGACGACTGCTACCGCCACCTTGGACCCACACTTGGCGCTGTCAACCGACTTCGCCCAAGCTGTGCGCCGCCATGTCGATGGCCTGGCCAGCGACGCGGACCGGGCGCTGTTGGAGGCCAACGCCAGGCTGTGGGTTCGAGCCCTCTACCGACTGCTCGACGATGTCGCTGAGTCCATCGACGCTGTCAGAGCCTCGGTAAGGGGACATCAGCGCGCCGCCATAGTCGCCGACCTCGAGGAGGACTACCGGGCCATCGATGCCGTGCTGACGAAGCTGGCCGGTCCACCGGAGGCGCCCTATCAGAACGGTGCCTCCGACGAGAGGCGCGAGACCGGACAGGTCGAGCTGCAGCTCTCGTGGGTGCCGGGACGGGTGATCGCCTGGGCCTGCGGGCCCGGACGAGCCGCGGAGAGCGCACCCGATGTGCTGCGGCGCCTGCGCGACGCCGGGGCCGGAACCGTCGACTGGAGCCCGCACCGGCCCGTGAAGATCGCCGGCGGGACACGGGCCGACACGGTGTCCACACCGGTCGAGGGCTGCCTCGGATGGCTCGTCGCCATGGGCGAAGCGGCCGAGACCGACGGAATCGGGACCAGCGTGTCTTGGCTGGGTCTGGTGGCCGCGCTGGCGGTGCGGCTCACCGCGCAGGGACGGATGGTTCCCCAGCTCAAGAAGGTCCGCCGCCGCTACCGCGCCGACGAGCCCGGCAGCGACGCCTCCAACGGGGCCGCGGCCACCCGCAGCGACAGCGCCGCCTGTGCGGTGCGCTGGGTTCCTGCGGTGGTGGAGTCTGATGTGATCGCGGCATTGGCGGACACGCTTCCCGGCGCGGCGGCTGCGTTCGAGAATCAGCGGGATGCGAGCGCATTCACCCAGGCCGCGCTGGCCGACATCGTCCATGCCATCGCCACCGAGGCGGCCGAGCGTCTCGAGGCGCCCGCGCCTCCGCCGGCGCCCCGCACCAAGGCCGATGTGGCCGAGACGGTCCTGGCCCGGCTCGACGGTTCCGTCTTCGATGTCCCGAGCCGCCACGCCGCCGACCTGACCCGCCGCCTCGACCAGTGGACTCGACCGGCGACGGAGTCCTACGAACGCCGGCTGCGCCTGATCGTGCAGCTCGATCCCCCCGACGACATCGGGGCGTGGCACCTGTCGGTGCTGTCGGAGTCGAGCACCGGCGAGTTGCAGCCCGTGGAGAGGGCCCTGGTCATCGCGTCACGGACCCGACGCCAGGCGGTGAAGCAGCAGATGGCTCGCCTGGAGAGACTCTTCCCGGAGTTGCTGCGTCTCGGGGGACGCAGGCGCGGCGAGGTGATCCTCGACACCGACGAGGCCTGGCAGCTCATGACCGAGACCGGTCACGTCCTTCAGGCCGTCGGCTACGACGTTCGGGTTCCGGCGCTGTCACGCCGACGGCCCACCCCGTCGCTGCGGCTCACCTCGGTCGAGGACTCCGAGACGGTGGTGGGCGCCCGGCAATTGGCCGACGTGCGCTGGTCGGTCGCCTTCGACGATGTGGAGCTCACCGCAGCCGAAATACGCGATCTGGCCACCCAGGCCCGGCCCCTGGTGAAGAGCCGGGGACGCTGGTTGGAGCTCGACCGGGCCGATCTGAACGAGGCCGCGGCCGCATTGGCCGAGCGGGCCGACATGACCCGCTTGACCGGCGCGGACATGCTGCGCCATGCCCTCGGCCTGGAGGGATCGCCCCTCGGCGGCGGCACCGTGCTCGCCGGGCAGGGCTGGGCCGCCGATCTGCTCAACAGCGCCCGCCGCATACCCGATGTGCTGCCCACCAGGCCCGACGGTTTCAACGGGACGCTGCGGACCTACCAGGCCGACGCCCTGGTGTGGCTGGGCTTTTTGGCCCAGGCCGGCCTGGGAGGCTGTCTGGCGCTGGACATGGGCTTGGGCAAGACCCCGACCATGCTCGCCCACATCCAGCTCACCCGCGGCGACGGCCCGTCGCTGGTGGCGGCACCGCCCGCGGTGGTGGGCAACTGGGCCGCTGAGGCCCGCCGGTTCGTGCCGGGCATGCGGGTGGTGGTCCATCACGGCCCCAATCGCACGCCTGCGGACCGGGTGCCCGCCATGGTCGAGCGGGCCGACCTGGTGGTGTCGACCTACGGCACGACCATGCGCGATCTCGACGTGCTCGAGAAGGTCGAGTGGTCGACGGTGGTTCTCGACGAGGCGCAGGCCATCAAGAACCCGGCCAGCGAGACCGCCCAGCAGCTGCGCCGCCTCGACGCCCGCTGCCGGGTCGCCCTCACCGGCACCCCGATCGAGAACGGCCTGGGCGACCTGTGGGCCATCATGGACTTCTGCAATCCGGGGCTGCTCGGCGCCCGCAACCGGTTCATCGCCGAGATGTCACGGGTCTCCAAGAACGCCGAGACGAGCGGCGACGCGGCCGGGGGATCGAACGGGTCAACCTGGAACGGGTCAGCGTCGAACGGATCGAGCTCGCCCAGCAGCTCGCCCGCCATGACCGCGCCGATCCCGGCAGCTCCCAAGGCGTCGACAGCCAAGTCGGCCACCGCCGGTGAGGGTGCGCTGGCCGCGCTCAACGGCATTCTCGTGTTCCGCCGGACCAAGGCCGAACCGGCCATCGCGGCGGAACTGCCCGACCGCATCGACGAACTCGACCACTGCACGATGACCGCCGAGCAGATCGGGCTGTACCAGGCCGTGCTCGACGAACTGGTGGCACGAACCGACAGCGAAGGCAGCGGACCGGAGCGCAAGGGCGCGGTCCTGGCCGCCATCACCGCCCTCAAGCAGATCTGCAACCACCCGGTGAACTACGAGGACGACGGCGGCGCCCTCCACGGCCGCTCGGGCAAGCTGGCCCGGCTGGAGCAGATCCTGGCCCAGGTGTTCGCCGCTTCGGAGCGGATGCTGATCTTCACCCACTTCGCCACCTGGGGCGAGCGGCTGGCCGCCCACCTCACCGAGCAGACCGGGGTGGACATCCGCTGCTATCACGGCGGGCTGGCCCGCGGCGCCAGGGACCGGCTGGTCCAGTCGTTCCAGTCGGGACGCGGGCCGGGGGCGTTGGTGCTGTCGTTGAAGGCCGGAGGCACCGGCTTGAACCTGACCGCGGCCAACCATGTGGTGCTGTACGACCGCTGGTGGAACCCGGCGGTGGAGGACCAGGCCCGTGACCGCGCCTGGCGCATCGGCCAGCGCAACACGGTGGTGTGCCATCGGCTGGTGTGTCCGGGAACGGTGGACGAGAGGGTCGAGGAGGTGGTGGCGGGCAAGCGCCGCATCGCCGAGGTGGTGCTGCCCAAGTCGTCGTCGGTGGGCGACCTCGACAGCGACCAGCTGCGCGCCGCGCTGGGCATCGACCAGGATCTGCTGCTCATCGACGAGAACGGCGAGAACGGCTCCAACGGCGCGGACAAGATCGAAGAAGGCTCGAGAGACGGCTCCAACGGCTCGCACGAGAGCGAAGTGGGCGCGGGAGGTGGCGCATGAGCGCAGGCAACGGCTCCGACGCCGCACGCCGGCGATCCCGACGGGGCAAGGGCAAGGGCCCGACGCTGGCATCGGCCAAGGCCTCGGGCGACTTCTGGGGCTCGCCCGACAAGCTCCCCGGTGTCGAGGAGGTGACGGTGTCGTCGGACCCCTCCGCGGTGGTGCGATCCCTGGGACGACCGCCGTTCCCCGGCCACGAGGCGGTCAGCGAGTACTACCTGCGAGCCGTCTACGACAACACCGCCAAGCTGGCCGAGGTGCTGGCCACCGCCGGGGGCCTGCTCTCCGATCCGGCCGACAACGGCTGAGCACCCGACACGCCGCCCAGCGGGCAAGAGAGGTTCTGTAGATCATGGCGAGCGAGCACACCTACGACCCCAGCAGTTTCACCGGGACGTTCCTGAACCCCGGGGCTGCACCGTACTCGCAGACCGGACTGTGGATCGCCTGGGGCGGCTACCACCTGGTCGACCACTACGTCAACGAGGTCTCCGAGATGATGGCCCTGCGAGCCGGCGCCGGCATCGAGGACAAGACGCCCCTGTTCAAGACCATCATCGAGGGCCCCGACGCCGAGGCGTTCGTGGACAGGGTGCAGGTCCGCGACGCGTCCAGGGTCGACACCGACCACGGCATCTACACCTTCTACTGCGACGACGACGGCCATGTCGTGAACGAGGGGATCACGTTCCGCACCGCGCCCGACCAGTTCATCCACATGGGCGGGCCCATGGTCGGATGGTTCGGCGGTCTCGCCGACGGCTACGACATCGAACTCACCGACACGCTCAACACCGACCGCGACTACAGCGTGCTGTGCGTGCAGGGCC
>JAJDZO010000037.1 GCA_022824605.1 Acidimicrobiia bacterium | reverse complement strand
CCATGCGCTGGGTCACGGCCCAAGATTGTGCCACAGCCAAGGCCTGCGCCTACTATTCGCGGCAATGGGATCGAGCGTTGTCGAACCTCAGGGGATCGCTCCGCCGGCGGCGCGTTATGCGCACGCGGTGGTCACCACCGGGGCGGACAAGTGGCTGCACACGTCGGGGATCGTGGCCACCCGGCCCGACGGATCGATAGCCGCCGACGTAGCCGGTCAGGCCCGTGACATCTGGGGCAACATCGCAGCCATCCTCACCGAGGCCGGCATGGAGCCGAGCGACATCGTGTCGGTGACCACCTACGTGGTGCCCGGCCAGGATCTCGCCCCGGTGATGGCCGAACGAGACCGTTTCCTCGGAGGCCGTCTGGCCGCTTCCACGCTGCTGATCGTTCCCGAGCTGGCCCAGGTCGCCTGGAAGATGGAGATCGTAGTGGTGGCCGCCCGCTGAGCCCCCTCGCTCATCGAACCAGGGCTCTCATGGGGGCTTATACGGAACGGTGCCGAAGCCGAGGTCAGAGACTATTTCTGAGTGTCACACCCCCTCATTATTCTTGTGGTATGGCACACATGAGCCCGCCGGCGGGGCGGCCCGTCGGCAGCGGCTGCTCGTTGATCTGGAAGGCCAGACCCCAGGTCTTGTGCACGCCGCTGAAGAATTCGGCGTCGTTGGTGAGATCGTGCACTGCCGAGGCCAGCGCAACCACCCGTAGGTCGCCGATGTTGTTGGCGGTCATCTGATCGACGGTGCCGGCGCGCAGCACTCGCACGCCGTTGCGGCTGCCCCGGCCGCGGATCATCCGCAGGAACCGGCAGTAGTCCAAGACCGTGCTGTACAGGCCGCCGCCGCCCGAAGGAAACCTCGGTTCGGGTGAACGGGGGAAATCACGGACGGTCAGCGTTCCGTCGGGTTGGCGCAGATGCACCGCCGACAGGCGCGACCGCATCTCGTCGCTGAGCCCGAACGCGGTCGATTCCATGCCGAGCGGGCCGAAGATGTGCTCGTGGAAGTACTCCCCGAGGCCCTGGCCCGAGACTTCTTCGACCATGCGGCCGACGTAATCGATGTTGATGCCGTACATCCAGCGCTCGCCCGGATCGAACAGCGCTGGGACGGTGGTGGTGGCGACCAGTTCACCGCTGGTGAGCGAGTCGGTTCCCGTCACCCGGTGGTAGCGCAGCAGGTCCTCGCTCCAGTACGGGTAACCGAACCCGGCGGTGCGCGCCAGCAGCCGGGACACCGAACCGACAGATCAACGGAAAGGCACAAGGCCCGTCACACCCTGGGTCAGATCCGAGCCCCGACCACTGACCCCACCCTCATGACTGTCACACCCCCTCTGCATGCTGGACCGCATGACCGGAGCAACGACAGCAAACAGGAGGAACGCTTCTACACCGTCGCGGCCGGCTGATGGCCGACGCGATGGGGTGGTGCGCAGGAGGATCCAGCGAGACGGAGTTCCAGGCGTGCTGGTGCGGCGCGACGGTGCGTGGTCGGTTGAGAACGAGGCCGAGATCCAAATGCTTGGCGCGTTCGGCAGAAGCAGCGCCGGCGCGCTTGATCAGTTCAGGGCGCTGGCCGAAACGATGAACGCGGGCCTGCTGGACGTGCACGAGTTGAGGTCGATCAACGGGCGCCTGTCGCGACTAATGGCCGAGCCGATCAAGGGGGTTGCCCGCGAGTGGCTCCACCAAGCAACCATGGCCCAGGTCGCGTTCGCTTGCGTGTGCATGTCGGATTCGTCCAACGACAACGCCCCACAGTGGGTGGCGTGGGCCCTGTCGGCGCGCCTGGAGGACGGCCTGGTCGAAGGCGGCTTCGCGGGCCCAGGCTGGCTGACATTGCGGTTTCCGCACCGGCACGCGTATAGGGGCTTCCGCCGCGATACCTGCTGGATCGCGCAGCTACCGGAACAGTTCTGGGCCCGCCTGAGGACTCACCACGAGCAGTGGTTGCGGGACGCCGCGGCAGCGAGTGACCCCCGGTGCGGCTCAGCTGCTCTGAGAGCATTGGCACGGTCGGACAACGAGGTGGTGTTGGACCTCGTGGCATCGCATCCGAACACTTCGCACGCGGTCTTGCGGCGCTTGGCGCTGAACGAGCGATCTTCTGAGGCGGTCCGTGTGCGCGCTGCTCAGAACCGCAGAGTCTCACAGCGACTCCTGCGGCGGATCGCCCTCGACAGTTCAGCGGCTGTCAGGATCGCGGTGATAACCCATCCTTCAACGTCGGCGCCGGTGGTGGAGGCTCTCGCCGACGACGACGAGTCGATGGTGCGAGCGCGTGTCGCCCGATACGGGAGGCTTTCGCCTCGGGTGATGCGCCGCCTCGCACGAGATTTCGACGAAGGCGTGCGCATCGCGGTGGCGACGAACCCCCGGACCCCGGGCTATGTTCTTCATGCGCTGTCACAGGATCGGATCGCGGCCGTGCGAAGAGCGACAGTGCACGGCGTGGGCACTCCCGACGGTTACCTCATTTCAAAACTGGAGGACGACCGGGCCGTCACTGTCCGCGAGGCGGTCGGCTACTGGAGTACGCACCACCATGTGTTGCACAGCCTCGCTCGCGATTCCAGAGCCAGCGTGCGTGACGCCGTCGCCCGGAACCCGCGAGCGCCCCGTGATGTGCTGGACTTGCTGGCCACCGATGACTGCGACAGAGTTCGCTACGCCGTCGCCTTCAACGAATCGACGCCCCAGGAGTCGCTGCGGGCGCTGGCCGCAGACGATGACTCTCACTGGGTTCGGCGCTCGGTGGCGGCCAACGCGGCCGCCCCGGCAGATCTGTTGGTCAAGCTGTTCGAGTCACGCGGTTCCGACACCGGCGACTGGATCAAGTACTCGATCGCAGGCAATCCGGGTGCTCCGTCGGAACTGCTGCGTGCGCTGGCTGCTGACGACACATGCGGCATCCGCGGTGCGCTGGCAGACAATACCTCAGCGCCGGCTGACGTAATTGAGAAGTTGGCCCGCACTGACGACTGCTGGCTTCGCGAGAGGCTCGCGCACAATCGTGCTGCACCGTGCACCGTTCTGGCCGCGCTCGCCGGTGATCCCGACCGCCGGGTCCGCGTTGCTGCCGCACGAACACTTCACAACCGGCGGCACGATCAACTGCGTGAGTTCTTCGACGCCGCCGACAACCGCACCGGCTGGCTGCGCGCCTGCCTGCGAGCGGCGTCCAAGACGTGCGGACGGGCGCTCGGCGTGTGCGAAGACGCTTGGTACGACTTCATCCAGATCTGGCCGCAACGTCGACGTACCCGGCGCACCCTCCGGTCCTGAGTGTCGGGCAGAGCTCTTAGACCGCTCGCAAGTCCCTCACCGCCCTCCGCGTGAGCTGCCCAACACGATGCGGGAGCCGTGCCAGGAGGCACAGCCGGGGGCGCTGTCACACCCCCTCTGCATTATGTAAGGCATGGCCCGTGAACCCGAGAGGACAAAGAATCACAAGAATGTGACTATCGGGGGTGCCGACGCGGTGCATCCTGTTCGCAGGGTGGTGCACTGTGACGGCATCCGAATAGTGCTGCGGCAGCGCAACGACCGGTGGTCGGTCGAGAACGCACAAGAGGTTCAGATTGCCGCCGCGCTCAGTGGCGGTGACGGCGTGGTGGAGCGGGTGCGGGCGCTCACCGCGACCTTGAACGCGGGTCTCGTCGATTTGCCGGGCTTGACGTACTTCAATGCCCGGCTGCGAGCGATCGCCGCGGCCGAAGACGTGAGTCGCGTCTGGATTCCGGACGGTCTGCTGCCGGCGGTGGCCCTCGCGTGCTGCTTCATGAGACACAGCAATGGAGAGCAGTGGCTGGCCTGGGCATTGGCTGCCCGCCTCGACGGAAATCTATCCCGGGGCATGCTGCCGGGCCCGGGCTCTGCCACGATTCTCAGCAGCTACGGCCTCGTCCCCTGGGGTTACGACCGCGAGATCCGCTGGCTCGCGTCGATGCCGCCGGAGTTCTGGGATCGCCTGAACATGCGACGCGCCTGCTGCCCGAGCGGTGATCCGGCTGACGCCTGCCTGAGTGGCGGTGGCGAGACCTGCCTGCGCGCCGTGGCGGTTGCGAGCGATCCTCGAACCAAGCCGACCGTGCTCAAACATCTGGCTGGATCAAGAGACCCCGTGATCCTGGACCTGGTGGCATCACACCCCAAGGCCGGGGCCGATCTCTTGATCCAGTTGGCGTGCGGCCCCGAATCCGACCTCTACGTCAAAATGCGGGCAACGCAGAACCGCAGAGTGTCTTCTCGTCCGCTGCGTCAGATGGCGGCGAGCCGGCTCTCGCCGATCAGAAGGCTCGCCGCGATGAATCCGGCCATGCCGGTCTCGGTATTGAGTGACCTGCGCGACGACCACAACCGGTCCGTACGCGCTGCCGTCGCGGGTAACGACAACACATCCGAGCACGACTTGCGGGTACTCGCAGCCGACGCAGACCGGTGGGTGCGCCGGGCGTTGGCATCGAATCCCTCC
>JAJDZO010000196.1 GCA_022824605.1 Acidimicrobiia bacterium | reverse complement strand
GGTGTGCTGCGGGCGGCCCCTCGCGGGCGTTTGGTCGGCGTGCTGCGGGCGGCCAATCGCCGCGGGCGTGTAGTCGGTGTGCTGCGGGCGCTGATGGTGACTGTGGGGCTCGCGGTGCTGCTGGCGGCGTGCCGGGTGGACACCACCGTGCATGTGGAGGTGGAGGACGCCGGATCGGGCACGGTCACAGTGGTGTTCGACGCCGACGCGGTGGCGGTGGCCCGTGTCCCGGAGTTGGCCGGCGGGCTGCGCTTCGACGACGCCCGGGCCGCGGGATGGGCGGTGGAGGGGCCGCTTTTCCGGGCCGACGGCGGTGTGCAGATCCGTGCCGTCAAGCGCTTCGAGTCGGCCGGGCAATTGCCGCAGGTGCTTGAGGAACTGGCCGGCCCCGATGTGCTGTTCACCGATGTGGTGCTGCAGCAGACCCGCTCCTTCGCGGAGACCTCCTACAGCTTCAGGGCCGGGATCAACCCCACCCCGCCTCTGGAGGTCTTCAGCGACGGCGCACTGGCCGAGATCTTCGAGGGTCAGCCCTTCGGGCGACCGCTGCAGGATCTGATAGACGAGGCCGGCACGCCCCAGGACTCGCTCGGCCTCGAGTTCCGATTGACGCTGATCGACGCCGCCGACGCCTTCAGTGCCTCGTCGGCCGCTGTCGGCACCGACGGCGACGCCGCCGGACCGTCGCCGACATTCGACGGTTCCACGGCCGCCTGGCAGTTCTCCTACGGCGACCAGCCCGTGAGAGTGGACGCCGCCACGATGACCGCCGACACGGTGGCGCCGCTGTGGCTCAACATCGCCCGGGTGGCCGGCATCGCCTTCGCGGTGGTGCTGCTCGGCGTGGTGGTGGCCAGGGTGGTGGCGCTGGTGCGCATACCGAAGGGGCGGGGCCGGCGGGCGACCCGCCGCCGCCAGCAGCGGGCCGCTGCCCGTGAGGCCGAGGCCAGCCGCCCCCGCAAGCGGCTGCTGCGCCTGCTGGTGGTGGACGTGCACGGGGTGATCGTGCGACCCACCGACCCCAGGGAGGGTCTGCTGCTGCCCGTCATCCTCGGAGAGCACCCTGACCTCGACCCCGAACTGAACCGCGACCGGCACCGCAAGCTGGTGTTGGGTCGCCTAACCGCCGAGGAGTTCTGGAGCGATCTCGGGCTCGGGCCGATCGGGCGTGAGGTGGAGACCCGGTACCTGTCGTCGTTCAAGCTGGTGCCGGGCCTGCACCCGTTCCTCGACCGGGTTGCGAGCCGGGGCCTGCCGGTGGCCGCCATCGGCAACCAGCCCCGTGAGTGGGGGATGCGCCTGCAGCGCATGGCCGAGTTGGAGGACTCGGTGACGTCGTGGCTGGTCAGCGGCGAGGTCGGGGCCGTCCTGCCCGAGCGGCCACTGTTCGAGGCCACCCGGCGAGTGATGTCGGTGGACCTGTTCGACTGCCTGTACCTGTCGAGCGTGCCGGAGAACCTCGACGCGGCGGCGGAGATGGGGATGGCCACCGGCTACTTCGCGGCCAGCCCCGAGGACGTGCAGGAGACCGACCACACCCTGATCCGGGGTTTCGACGACTTCCTGAAAGGCCGCTCACCCCCCACCTAGCCCGAAGCCACCTCCGTCGGTGGTGTCGGTGAAGCGGTCGCGGACGTGACCGTATTGTTCGCCGCCGTCGACGGTGAGGCACTCGCCGGTCACCGCGTCGGCTTCGAGCAGGTAGCGCACGGCGCGGCCCGCTTCGGCGCCGCCGCTCCAGCGGCCCAGCAGGGTGCGCCGGCGCAGTCGCTCCACCTGGTCTGGACCGAACTTGGTGGGTGCGATAGTCGGCCCGAGGGCCACCGCGTTGCATCGCACCGTCGGCGCGAGCTCCACTGCCACCTGACGGGTCAGCGCCAGCAGGGCCGCCTTGGCCACGCTGTGGGCGCCTCGGCCCGGCCACGGTTGCCAGGCCGACAGGTCGACGATGTTCACGATGGCGCCGCCTCCGCGGTCGAGCATCGAGGGCGCAACCGCGTTGCTGAGATGGAACGGTCCGTGCAGCACCACGTCGAAGGTCTGGTACCAGGTGTCGGTGTCGTGCGAGGGGAACTCGTCGCGGGCGAACCACGACGCGCTGTTGACCAGGGCGTCGATGGGCCCGAGCCGTTCGGTCACCGACTCGATCAGCCGGGCGGCCTCGGAGGGAACGGCCAGGTCGGCCCTGAAGGCGGCGGCGTCGACATCACATCGCTTGAGTTCCTCCACCGTGTCGGCTGCCTCTGCCGCGGACCGGCGATAGGCGATCGCGACGTCAGTGCCTGCGGCGGCCAACGCGAGGGCGATGGCACGGCCCACCCGGTGAGCACCACCGGTCACCAGAGCCACCCGTCCAGCCAACTCCATCCGCCAAGCATGGCAGACGGCCCGCCGGTGGACGCGAAGCGGGCGCGGTTCGGCCGGCTCTGGCTGGGTGGCGTTCGCAGACCAGCTCGCCGGTGGACGCGATGCGGGTGCGGTCCGGTTCGCGGCAGCGGCCTAGTGTCGGTGCCGTGGTGCAGTTGGCTTGCATGGTGATGCCCGAAGGACCGGTCGAAGAGGTCGTGGCCGCGGCGGTGGCCGCGGAGGAACTCGGATGCAGCCGGGTTTGGATTCCCGACGAGGGGCTGGCGGCCCGGGAGTGCTGGGTGACGCTGGGCGCGGTGGCCGCGGTCACCGAGTCGGTGCAGTTGGGCACGGGCATCACCAACGCCTACACCCGCCACCCGGGCATGACCGCGGCCGCGGTGGCCACGCTGGACGAGGCGTCCGCAGGGCGGGCCGCGCTCGGCATCGGCGCAGGCGGGGCTCTCACCCTCACCGCGTTGGCCATCGAACGCCGGGCCCCGATCGCGGCGATGCGCGAACTGGTGACGACCAGCCGGGCCCTGTGGTCGGGCCAGGTCGTCGATCACGACGGCGTGGCGGGCGGGTTCCGCCGAGCCCGCCTCGGTTACGGCCGGCCCGACATCCCGATCTGGCTGGCCGGGCGGGGCCCCAGGGTGATGCGGCTCGCGGGTGAACTGGCCGACGGTTTCATCATGTCGTTCGTCCACAAGGAACTCATCGGCGAGCATGTGGCTGCGATCCGCAGCGCCGCCGACGAGCATGGCCGGCCCAGTCCCCGGCTCTGTTACATGACGATCCTGGCCACCACCGACGAGGCCCGTCAGGCCGCCCGGTCCGCGCTCACGTTCCGGCTCGTCGATTCCCCCGACCATGTGAAGGACCGGATCGGCTTGGACCCGCAGACCGAGGCCGCTATCCGCGGGGGTCTCGCCGGCGGTGGTCCCGCGGCCGCGGCCCGGTTCGTGCGCGACGAATGGGTGGACGCGTTCGTGATCTGCGGCTCCGTGGAGGAGTGCCGCTCCGAGTTGGCCGACTTAGTGGCTGTACACGGGATCGATGAGTTCCAGGTCTCGGTCAACGACCTCCACACCGCAGCCGACGACCTGGCCTTGGCGGCTCAAATCGCCGGTCCGACAACCTGAGAGCGTGCGTCATTCGCCTCTCCCGGCTCGGGCTGCGGAGGTCGCCCGCCCCCCGATCTAGGCGCGTGCGTCACCCGGCCCCCGATCTGACGCGTGCGTAATTCGCCTCTCCCGGCTCGGGCTGCGGAGGTCGCCCGCCCCCCGGTCTAGGCGCGTGCGTCGCCCGGCCCCGTGTCGATTTGGCTGCCCTGCACCTGGTCGCTTGGGCTTCTGCGTGCTACTTCTCCGGCGGTTCGCTGTCCGTCTCCGCTGGAGCGGGCACGTTCACGTGGACGGTGACGATCTCGAGTTCGTGATACTGCTGGTGGACGACTGAGCTCGTGAAGTGCTGCAGAAGCCGCAATGAGACGTCTCGCTCGACGGGTCGTGCCGGGCCCGGCTCGTCGAGCACGGCCAGACGGTCCTCGATGTTGTCTCCTCGGGCGGCCGCCACGAACTCGAGCACGGCCCGGCCGTCCTGCTTGCTGGCCGTGATGCGCAAGGCGCGCCCGCCGGACTCCTCCGCGTTCGGGTCGGCGTCGGCGTCGAGAAGCGTCAGCAGAGTTTCTTCGGCCACTGCGTCCAACCGGGCCATCATGGCCGTTCCCCAACGCTGGCGGGTGGCGAAGTTGTGCAGGAACTCCCGGACTTGCGGCAACTCAGAGATCGACAGGTCGACGCGCAGCCGCTGGCGTCCGGCCTGGGCAGCCTCCGAGAACAGCGTCAACACTATGGCCACCAGACCGCCCGCGGTCATGCCGTTGTCCAGGAACCCGCCCGCGAATCCCTCCAGGTACTCCGGGTAGATCACCCCGTTCTGGAAGCCGACGCCGATCCAGAACGAGACACCCGCGATCAGGCCCTTGCGGTAGTCGGAGGTTTCCTCGACGACGATCCTCATGCCGACCACGAACAGCAATGCCATCAGCACCGTGATGTACGCCGCGACGACCGCGTCGGGCACGGCGAGCACCAGGGCCAAGAACTTGGGTAGCAACGCCATCAAGATGAAGGAGGCGCCGATGGCTACACCGACGCGGCGCGAGGCGACGCCGGTCAACTCGGTTATGGCCACACTGGCGGAGTAGGTCGTGTTGGGAACTGTGCCGGCCAGTCCGGACAGCAGATTGCCGGCGCCGTCCGCAGTCACCGCTCCCTGCACGACGCGGTAGTCCACCGCCCGAGGCTGTCGCCACGACACGCGCTGGATGGCCACCGAGTCGCCGAGGGTCTCGATCGCGCCGATGAGCGTGACCAGGATGAAGGCGGGCAGCAGGCTCCAGAATGCTGAGCCGAACGACAGGTCGAGCCCGGGCCATTGTGTGTCGGGCAGACCGAACCAGCCGGCCTCGGCGATCCGGTCGACGTCGT
>JAJDZO010000075.1 GCA_022824605.1 Acidimicrobiia bacterium | reverse complement strand
AGGTGTGGAGGCAGGCGTCGGTGGGACGGCCGGTCCGCCCTCGCTCCCGCCGACGTTTCCGCCGGGCCCGCACCACGCGGACCCGAGGCCGCGTCGCCGACACCGCTCGGCGGGCGCGGATGCGCAACCGCCCGCCGACCGACGACGGCTGAGACCGAGAGGCCCAACGGGTAGTGCCGTCGGCTTCGGCCTATAGGGCCGGCGAGTTCTTCGCTCGCCGCGCGCCCGCCCCGGTTGCCCGGGCCGCCGCGCTGGCCGGGGCGTCGGCCGTTGCCGCCACAAGCCGCAACCGGCGGCTGCTGGTGCGGCGCAACCTCGAGAGGGCGCTGGGCCGGCCGCTGGGGCGCCGCGAGGCGTCGCTGAAGGTTGCGGCTACCTTCGACTGGTACGCCCGCTACTACCTCGAGAGCTTTCAGCTGCCGTCGCTGGACGCGGCCGCGATAGACGCCGGCTTCGGCTACGAGGGTGTTGACGCCATCGAGCGCGCTGTTCGCTCCGGCGTGGGCCCGATCCTGGTGATGCCGCACCTCGGCACCTGGGAATGGGCCGCCTGGTGGCTCGCTCTGGTCCCGAACATGAAGGTCACGGCGGTGGTGGAGCCGCTCGAGCCTCCCGAGGTCTTCGAGTGGTTCGTGGAGTTCCGGCGGCGGTTGGGCATGGACATCATCCCGCTGGGACCGGACGCGGGCGGGCGCCTGGCCGCGGCGATAAAGCGGGGAGATGTGGTGTGCCTGCTCGCGGATCGAGACGTAGCCGGCAACGGTGTGGCCGTGGAGTTCTTCGGGGAGCGGACCAGGCTGCCGGCCGGTCCTGCCCTGCTGGCGCTGCGGACCGGTGCGCCCCTGCTCCCCGCCGCGGTCTACTGGCGGGGCCGGACTCGCCATGCCATCGCCGGGCCGCCGGTCGACACTCGTCGCTCAGGGGGGATCCGCCGCGACACGCACCGCGTGGTCCAAGACTACGCCACCGCCCTGGAGGGTCTGATCAGGGCAGCACCCGAGCAGTGGCATCTGATGTCACCCAACTGGCCCAGCGACTATGAGGCGCTCGGCCTGCCCGTCCCGGAGTCCCTCCAGGACATCTAGCCTCTCTGGTGTGCGGATCGGGATCATCTGCCCGTACAGCCTCACCGTCCCCGGTGGCGTGCAGATGCAGGTTCTCGGGCTGGCTCGGGCGCTCAGCCGCAGCGGGCATCCCACCCGCGTGCTCGGACCTTGCGACGGCCCGCCCCCGGATCCCAACGTCACACCGCTCGGCAACAGCCTTCCGACTATCGCCAACGGCTCCATCGCTCCGGTGGCGCCCGATCCCTCCTGTCAGCTGCGCGCCATCCGCGCCATGCGCGACGAGTCCTTCGACGTGATCCACCTTCACGAGCCGCTGGCGCCCGGCCCCACCATGACCGCGCTGCTGGTGCGGCCCGCTCCCCTCATCGGCACCTTCCACGCCGCGGGCGGGTCGCTGGCCTATGACCTCCTGCCGCGAGCCACCCGCTTCCTCGCCGGCCGCCTCGACCTGCGGGTGGCGGTGTCGCCCGACGCCCGCGACATGGCGCGCGACGCGCTGGGAGGGTCCTACGACCTGCTCTACAACGGCGTGGAGCTGGCTCCGTACGCCGCGGCTGAGCCCGTGAGCGCATCCGTCCCGACGATCCTGTTCATCGGTCGTCACGAGCCTCGCAAGGGGCTCGGCGTCCTGCTCGAAGCCCTGCGCCTGCTCCCGCTCGATGTGAGGCTGCAGATCGCCGGTTCCGGGTCGGAGACGGCCGAGCTTCGAGCCCGTTCAGCGTCCGATGCCCGCATCGAGTGGCTCGGGACGGTGACCGACAGCGAGAAGATCGCTCGCCTGAAGGGTGCCGACGTGTTCTGCGCCCCGTCGCTGCGGGGCGAGTCCTTCGGCGTCGTGTTGTTGGAGGCGATGGCTGCGGGGACCGCGGTGGTGGCCAGCGATCTGCCCGGCTACCGCAACGTGGCCCGGCCCGGCCACGACGCCCTGCTGGTTCCGCCGGGCGACTCCGGTGCGCTGGCTGCGGCTCTGCGGCGGGTCCTGTCGGAGCCGGGCGAGTCGTCGAGTCTGGTGGCCGAGGGCCACCGGCGAGCCGAGACGTTCTCGATGTCGGGTCTGGCCGATCAGTACCTTCAGCGCTACGAGCGGATCGCGGTGTCCACTAGTCGCCTGAGCGCCCGGTAGCTTTCGACGTGCAGGCGAAAGCCCCCACGTCGAGTCCACGGTAGAAGGCCATTGAAGTACGCACCTGCAGTTCTCGTTGCCCCTCCTGCGCTCGCGGTGGCTGTGGTCGTGTGGGCGGCGTTCGCGGTGGGCGGCGCCCCGCTGCTCGCGGCCGCCGTCGCAGCGCTGGTGGCGGGCTCGGCGGTGGCCGTGCTGCTCCACTCCGGAGCGCCCCGGGCGGTTCTGCGGATTCTCGAGGCCCGACCGCTCATCAAGGGCGACCATCCCCGCCTCGAGAATCTCGTAGAGGGGCTGTGCACCACTCACGGGTTTCACGAGCCGTCGATTCATGTGGTCGAGAGTCCGGCCATCAACGCCGCATCTCTGGGCTTGAGTCGGCATGGGGCTCATCTGGTGGTGACCAGCGGCGCTCTGTCCGGCCTGGATCGGTTGGAGCTCGAAGCGGTGGTGGCCCGCCAGCTGTGCGTGATACACCGGGAACTCGCGTTCGCTACGGTGCTATCCAGCGTCTTGAGGCTTCCCGGTGCTGCATCGGTCACCGCCAGCCTCGCCGCTCGCACGGGTGGCTTCGACGCCGCCTCGGACGTCGACGTTGAAGCATCCCGCCTCACCAGCTTTCCTCCGGCGCTCGCGTCGGCGTTGCGAACCGCCACCGAAGGACCGGAGCTGACCTCGCCGAGGGCGGCTGTGCACCTTTGGATGGTCGCGCCCCAGCGAGACGCCTCCCCGATGGGGGAGAGAGCCTCGACCCTCCAGCGCATCGACGTCTTGAGTGAGATCTGACGATGGCGCGGCGAGTCACGCGCACCACGTAGGCGTGATCGACACCGCGCCGACGCTCCGCGGCGGGGTGCTTCCCGCTCTTGTTCGCTGCGCTCACAGGCCGCTCGGGCCACGTCATGGCTGCCCACGGCCTCGCCCGTATGGAGCGCGCTCGCTTGTCTATTCGCTCGGCCTCTTGGTCGTCGTCTCGACACTGATGGCCGCATGCAGCCAATCGCCGCAATCGGCCGTACCGCCGGACACCACGATCGGCGACGGCTCGGTTCCTTCGTCGGACGAAGACTCTTCGGCGTCCGCCGGCACCGACGATCCGGCCGAGGTTGGCGACCGCGCTGGAGTCGGCGACGAAGCGTCGGTCGGTGACGCGACCGCAGCCCCTGTCACTACGGAGACCTCGCCGAGCACTGCCGCCGACGGATCGGTCGGCGAGGTGGCTTCACCGGGGTCATCGGGCGAGGGCGACGCCGCTGACGGTGATGCGGCGGCGGTCGCCCCTGGTGAGGGTTCGGCGCCTGATGCCACCTCCGGCGAGGGTGCGACTCTGGAGGCCGGGTCCGACGAGGACGGCAATGGCGAGGCTGCGACCCCCGAGTACGTGACACCCGAGAGCGAGTTCGGTGAGGAAGTGGCCCCGGCGCCGTATCTCGAGTTCGATCCGTTCGTGACCGGCCCGTTCGCTCCTCTCACCGGGTCGATAACCACCGATCTGAGCCTGGCGACGCGGCGGCCCCTGGCGGTGAAGATCGGAAACGGCGACCCCGTCGACCAGCCCCAAGCCGGCTTGGCGGCTGCCGACATCGTGTACGAAGTGTTGGTCGAGGCGGCCAAGACCAGATTCGTGGCCGTGTTCCATTCCCAGATCCCCACCCGGATCGGCCCCGTTCGCTCGGCTCGTTCCAGCGACTTCGACATTCTCAGGGATCTGGCCACGCCGTACTTTGCATCATCGGGGGCCAACAACACGGTGTTGCGGGAGATGCGCCAGGCCGCCCGGGAAGAAGCCCTCATCGACGTCGGTGCTATGAGGATGGCCGCTCCGTATTCCCGAGATCCCTCACGGCGTTCGCCGCACAACCTCTACTTCTCTTACGAGCAGTTCGCAGGCGACGGCGAGTCATTGCCCGGCGGCCTGCTCGACTCGCCGCCGCGGGCACTGTTCGGGTACGCGTCCCCGGACTCGCCGAGCCCACGTGACGCAGTCGGTGTGACCGTGGCCTACAGATCGCTCCACGGCACCGAGGTGTCACACGTCTGGGACAACATCGGGGGTGGCTGGGTGCGAATCCAGCGAGGCGCCCTCCACACCACCGAGACCGAGTTCGGGGTGGCCGAGATCGCCCCGGCCAACGTGGTGGTCGTGCAGATGCCCTACGGGAGGTCGGCGGCCGACCGGCGTTCTCCTCAGGCGCTGTCCTACGGGTCGGGCGACGCGCTGGTTCTCACCGCGGGGGCGGTCCATGAGGCGCGGTGGGAACGCACGCAGGACCGCATCGGCTTCCGGTTCACCGACAAGGAGGGGAACCCGATCAGCCTGTCGGCCGGCGCGACCTGGCTGCTGCTGGCCAACTCCGACGGTCGGTGGCCGATCGCAGAGGTGACGGTCCTCACGGCCGCCGAGGGTGCCCGGCTGCTGGCCGATGCCCGGGCCGCCGCGCCGTAACGTGCGCAGGTAGGATGGCGGCCATGTCCGCCACCGACGATCGAGCTGCAGCCGACGGCGCAACCGCCACGGGCGGCGACAAAGCGGCCACCGGCACCACGCTCGTCAAGCGGGGTCTGGCCGAGATGCTCAAGGGCGGCGTGATCATGGATGTCGTCACGCCGGAGCAGGCTCGCATCGCCGAGGACGCCGGAGCGGTCTCCGTCATGGCGTTGGAGCGGGTGCCCTCCGACATCCGCGCCCACGGGGGCGTGTCGAGGATGTCGGATCCCGAGATGATCCAGCGGGTGCAGGCCGCGGTGAGCATCCCGGTGATGGCCAAGGCCCGCATCGGCCATTTCGCTGAGGCTCAGATCCTGCAGGCCCTCGGCGTGGACTATGTCGACGAGTCGGAGGTTCTCACTCCGGCTGATGAGGCCCATCACATCAACAAGTGGGCGTTCACCGTGCCGTTCGTGTGCGGCGCCACCAACCTCGGCGAGGCGTTGCGGCGCATCAGCGAGGGCGCCTGCATGATCCGGTCCAAGGGCGAGGCCGGTACTGGCAACATCGTCGAGGCGGTCCGCCATCTCCGTGAGATCGTGGGAGACATGCGCCGCATAGAGGCCGCCGGCGACGAGGCGGAGCTGTTCGCATTCGCCAAGCGGCTGCGTGCCCCGCTTCCGCTGGTGCAGGAGATCGCCAGCACGGGATGGCTGCCGGTGCCGATGTTCTGCGCGGGCGGGATCGCCACCCCGGCGGACGCCTCGCTGGTGATGCAACTCGGCGCGGAGGCGGCCTTCGTGGGCTCGGGGATCTTCAAGAGTTCTGATCCGCCCAAGATGGCGGCCGCCATCGTGGAGGCGGTCACCCACTACCGCGACCCCGACATCCTGGCCAAGATCAGTTCCGGGCTCGGCGACGCCATGGCCGGCCTTGAGACGGCCACCCTGGCCGTGAAGATGGCTGAACGAGGTTGGTGAAGCCGCGCGTCGGCGTGCTCGCCCTTCAGGGTGGGTTCGCCGCCCACGCTGCCATCCTGCACAGTCTTGGGGCTCGCGTCGACGAGATCCGCAAACCGCAGCAGCTTGCTTCGATTGACGCGCTGGTCATACCGGGCGGCGAGTCGACCACCATGTCGATGCTGCTGGAGCGTTCCGGGCTGCTGGGGCCACTCTCCGAGCGGCTGGAGGCGGGGATGGGGGTGCTGGGAACCTGCGCGGGGATGATCCTGCTGGCCGCCGAGGTGGTGGACGGTCGTCCCGACCAGCACTGCCTGGGCCTGGTCGACATCGCGGTGCGTCGCAACGCCTACGGAACCCAGATCGAGAGCTTCGAGGCCGACATCGCGGTCGACGGCCTCGACGCCCCATTCCACGCCGTGTTCATCCGAGCCCCGGCGGTGGAGCGCGTCGGTGCGGGCGTCGATGTGTTGGCCCGCCACGGCGACCGCCCGGTGCTGTGCCGGTCCGGCCCGGCCACAGTCGCCGCCTTCCATCCAGAGCTCTCAAACGACACCCGCCTCCACACCCGGTTCCTGGCCGGGTTGTAGCTACTACCAGCGGTAGCCTCCTGGGCTGTGAGTGGGCACAGCAAGTGGGCGACCATCAAGCACCGCAAGGGAGCGGCCGACGCCAAGCGGGGCAAGCTGTTCGCCAAGCTCATCAAGCAAGTCGAGGTGGCGGCCCGTCAAGGTGGCGGCGACCTCGACTCCAACCCCACGCTGCGGACCATGTACCAGAAGGCCCGCGACAACTCGGTGCCGCTCGACACCCTCGAGCGGGCCGTCAAGCGAGGCACCGGCGAGCTTGAAGGGGTCAGCTACGAGTCGGTCACCTACGAGGGGTATGCGCCGGGCGGGGTGGCGCTCTACATCGAGTGTCTCACCGACAATCGCAACCGCACCGGCAGCGAAGTGCGCAGCACCCTCACCCGAAACGGCGGGACGCTGGCCGAGCCGGGCTCGGTGGCCTGGCAGTTCGAACGCAAGGGCGTGGTGCTGGTTCCGTCGTCGGCGGCCGCCGAGGACGATCTGATGATGATCGTGCTCGACGCCGGCGCCGAGGATCTCGAGGCCGAGGGCGACATCTGGAGGGTCACTACCGAGCCCGGCGACCTCAACGCGGTGCGCGATGCGCTGGCCGCGGCCGAGATCACCTTCGAGAGCGCCGATCTCACCATGCTGCCCACCGGCAGCGTGGCGGTTACCGAGCCCTCCGCCGCCCGAGCGGTGCTGAAGCTGATGGACCTAATCGATGATCTCGACGATGTTCAGGACGTGCACAGCAACTTCGACATCGGCGACGACATCATGGCGGAACTCGCCGGCTAGCTCCCTGTTGCCATCCGCGACCTCCGCACGGGCGGTCAATAGAGTCGCGCATGTGTTCGTATTGGGCATAGACCCTGGGCTCTCGCGCTGCGGTTACGGCGCGGTGCGTCAGGCGCGCCGGCCCGTGGCCGAGGCCGCCGGGGTGCTGACCACGCCTGCGGAGATGGACCGGGCCCTGCGGCTGGCCGAACTGCAAGTCGATGTCCGGTCGCTGATCGCGGAGTTGAAGCCGGATGTGGTGGCGGTGGAGCGGGTGCTGTTCCAGCGCAACGCGGCCACGGCCATGTCGGTGGGGCAGGCCGTCGGCGTCGTGCTGGCCGAATCGGCTGCAGCCGGCTGCGAGGTGGTGGAGTACTCGCCCAACGAGGTGAAGGAGGCCGTGGCGGGCTGGGGCGGCGCCGACAAGCAGGAGATCGCCGAGATGGTACGGGTGCTGCTCGGGCTAGGGGAGCGGCTGCACCCCGCCGACGCCGCCGACGCGGTGGCTGTCGCGCTGTGCCACCTTGCCCGCGTCGGGCCGCCCGCCACCGCGAGACGGCGGGCCGCAGCCACAAGCGGCGCCCGATGACCGCCGTCGCTGCCATGAGACGCGCTTCTGTGATCGTCGCTGCCTCCACGACGACTGGAGCGCGGCGATGATCGGGTCTCTTCGCGGCGAGTTGCTGGCCCGCACACCGGACGCCGAGTTGATGGTGGAGGTGTCGGGGGTCGGCTACCGGGTGCAGGTCACGCCCCGAACGGCCGCGGCCGCGGGCGCGCTGGGCTCAGAGGTTCTCGTGCATGTCAGCCACATCGTGCGCGAGGACGCCCAGACGCTGTACGGATTCATGACTCTGTCGGAGCGGCGGACCTTCGAGGCGCTGATCGGTGCCCGCGGCGTGGGTCCCGGCCTGGCGCTGTCGATCCTGGCCGTGCATCACCCCGACGCCCTGCGCCGGGCGGTGGCCACCGACGACGTGGACATGCTGTGCCTGGTGCCCGGAGTGGGGCCCAAGACCGCGGTGCGGATGCTGGTGGAGCTGAAGTCGCGCCTCGACCTGCCCGAGGTGGAAGCACCTCCCGGCACCGACGGGCCGGCTGTCGTTCCCAAGGTCGACGACGACGCCCGCGCCGATGTGCGGGCCGCACTCGACGGGCTGGGCTACGGCGCCGAGGAGATCAGAGGCGTGCTGGCCGAGCTGCCCGCAGGCGACGACGCCGGTCGGTTGCTGCGCGAGGCGTTGCGGCGGCTAGCCGGAACCGCCGCCTGACCCCACGAGCACGTAGGGTCGCCACCCATGACTCGCTGGCAGACAGTCGCTGTCCGCAAGCCCGCCGCTGGTCTTGGCGCGCCAATCGCCGGTCGCCACCCATGACTCGCTCCGAGACTGCTGCCGCCGGTAGGGGCGCCGCTCACGTGGGAGCTAGACGCGCCGGTCGCCAGCCATGACACGCTCCGAGACGCTGGCTCCGAGCTCGGATGACGGCCCTGTGGGCGCCGCGCCCGATGCGGATGGGGCTGAGTTGCTGTCAGCGGAGCCTGTGCAGGCCGACGGTCTCGGCGAGGCGGCGCTCAGACCCCGCAGCCTTGGCGAGTTCGTCGGCCAGAGCGAACTGAAGGGCCACCTCGATGTGCTGCTCGGTGCGGCCCGCAAACGGCGCGAGCCTGTCGATCACCTGTTGTTCGCAGGACCGCCCGGTCTGGGCAAGACGACGCTGGCCCACATCGTGGCCAACGAGGTCGGCGCGCACCTCCAGACCACGTCGGGGCCGGCGCTGGAGCGGGCCGGGGATCTGGCGGCCATGCTCACCAAGCTCGAGTCCGGTGACGTGTTGTTCATCGACGAGATCCACCGGCTCCCCCGGCCCGTCGAAGAGGTGCTTTATCCGGCCATGGAGGACTTCCGCATCGACATCGTGCTCGGCAAGGGCCCCGCGGCCCGCTCCATCCCGCTGGATCTGGCCCCGTTCACGCTGGTCGGGGCCACCACCCGCACCGGCCTCATCACCGGACCGTTGCGCGACCGCTTCGGCCTGGTGGCCCGGCTCGACTTCTACACCGTCGACGACCTTGTATCCATCGTGGAACGCACCGCGGGGATCATCGATGTGGACATCGATGCGCTGGGCGCGGCCGAGATCGCCAAACGGGCCCGAGGCACGCCGCGCATTGCCAACCGGCTGCTGCGACAGGTGCGCGACTTCTCCGAGGTGCACCGCGACGGCCGAATCGACTCGGCGGTCGCGGCCGACGGCCTGGCCTTCTTCGGGGTCGACGAACTGGGCCTCGACCGGGCCACCCGGGCTGTGCTGGAGGCCGTGTGCCGCAGTTTCGGCGGCGGACCGGTCGGGCTGTCCACCCTGGCCATCGCGGTCAGCGAGCCGACCGAGACCGTCGAGGACGTCTACGAGCCCTACCTG
>JAJDZO010000226.1 GCA_022824605.1 Acidimicrobiia bacterium | reverse complement strand
ACCCATCGATGGACGCTTGAACGACCGATCGGAGCTGCGTGAGCCTACCCGCAGCCTGGGTAATAACATGATCTATCAAGAAATATCAGAATAAGGTTGCAAACAGTCGAACAAGCTGCTTACCTGCCGGGCTATGAATTTACATACCATTCAATGTCTGTTCAAATGCCGCCGTCGGGCACCGTCCACCAGCGCCGGTGGCCCGCTCTCGGCGCGACGCGGGCGATGGGCGGCAATCGCCTTCGCAGCGGCATTCGCCGTGTTTGCGGCCAGCTGCGGAAGCGCAGAGGGTCCTGACAATCAAGTGCTGTCGGGCTCAGCCGCGCCGGACCCCAGCCCGGCCGAACCGCTGGCACCCGACCCGGACCCGGATCCCGAATTCTGGCCCGATGGAGTCGACGCCTACGAGAGCGACGACCGACCCGAAGTGAGCTTCCCGACGCTGCTTGACCCAGCGACTGAGGCGCCTCCCGCCACGACCCCGCCGACAACCACCGCTCTCGCCTCCTCCGTCGAGGCTCCTGTTGCCGTCACGAGCATAGTCACCGAGCCAAACACCTCAGGAACGTCTACCGCGCCGGCTGATACGAGCACTGCGGCCACTGCGCCGACCCCTCCATCAACCGAAACAACCCCAACGACCTCCGCTCCACCGACCACCGCACCGCCGCCGACCTCCGCACCGCCCCCGACAACCGCCGCCCCACCACCCACCACAGCTCCGCCGCCGACAACCGCCGCCCCACCTTCCACAACAACCACGACGACTACAACCGCTCCTCCCCCAACAACCACCACGACCGTACCGTCGACGACAGTCACGATCCCGGTCACAGTCGAAGGATTGGATCCTGAGCCCGAGGGTGGGCATCCGCCCGCTCCGCAGGCCGGGATGATCCCGCGGGAGCACCCCTATTGGGACCACCCGAACTGCGCGCCGGGACCGCCGTGGCCCTCGGACTGCTACCCGCCGGCGGAATGGGAAGTCCCCCAGGATCTCTCGGACTGTGAGTGCTGCAGCTATCCCGACTTGGGCGTCGGGGGAATCTGCGCCGGAGGGCGAGCCAACGAGAAGCCCCGGTGGACCCGCGACGTGGCCCGCTGGGCAAGTTGGTGCTTCCAACAGCCGCGGGGAAACTGCACCTGGCTGCTGCATCAGATGAAGTTCGCGCTGGACTACCTGGGCGCTAATCCGTGGTGTGTGCTCAACGAGTACCAGGCTCGCGCCGACTCGTACGCGGCGGGTCTCAGGTCCGGCGAGGCAGTGAATCGCCACGGTTGGCACAACTGCGCCACCGTCATCGACCCTCTCGCCAAGGAAGCGCCCGCGGGCCGGAGAAACGACGCCGGGTTGCTGCTATCGGACACGGTCGCGCTGGCCGAGCAGTGTCGCATTGTCCTGCCCGCCGAAGTCGAGTTCGAGGCCCGGACCGGCTACAGGGACAGGCCGCCTGAGCGCTTCGGTAGCGACTGCGACGCCTGGTCCGAGTGGGTCGACAACCACCCCCAGGGACGAAACCGCCCCGACTGTTGGCGCTCGGCCCGTCTCGCTGAGGAGTGGATGGAGCATCACCACGCCACACCTGAGCCCTACTTCCCGCCGGGCTGCTGAGAAACGAGAGGAGTTGCCTGCCATGCCCCACACACCGAAATCCTCGCTTCCGCCCACCAGAGAACACAGTCGCCGGCACGCACCGGTGATTATCGCCCTGATCCTGGCCCTGGCACTAGGGGCGGTCTTCGCCCAACTGCGCAGCATCGACCCGGCGCAGGCCCATCCGGTACCGCCTCGGGGACATAAGCACACGCCACCGACTACTACCAGGCCACCCATCTGCAGGCCACCCCACGGCTGCTACCGGCCACCCACCACAACCAGGCCGACTACCACCAGGCCACCCGTCTGTAGGCCACCCCACGGCTGCTACCGGCCACCCACCACGACTCGAAGGCCACCTGCGACCACGACCGCGAGACCCAGACCCACCAGCACCCGGCCACCCGTCTGTAGACCACCCCACGGCTGCTACCGGCCACCAACCACGACCAGACCACCGACCACAACCAGGCCACCGACCACAACCGCGAAGCCCCGACCCACCACAACCAGGCCACCGTCCTGCAACCCGCCCCACGGCTGCTACCGGCCACCCACCACGACCAGACCACCGACCACAACCAGGCCACCGACCCCCACAACCACGACTGCGAGACCCAGACCAACCACCACGACTACAAGGCCGCGGCCCACAACGACCGCGAGACCCAGACCAACCACCACGACTACAAGGCCGCGGCCCACAACGACCGCAAGGCCCCGACCCACCACGACCGCGAGACCCAGACCGACGACAACCGCGAGACCCCGACCCACGACCACTCAGCGGCCCTCAACTACCACAACCGCTCCACCGCCGACGACCCTGCCGCCGACCACCACTACCGAGGCCCCCGACAGCGGCCCGGGCTGCGGGTCGTGGGCCTGCAGGGAGATCAACTCCGGTATCGACGACGGCTACCTGCCCGAAGACTTCGACCCAGACGCAGACACCCAGGTCAAGGATCTGCCCAAAATCATCAAGGACTACGGGGACCACAACCCCGATTTTGATGTCGACGCCGCCCTAGAACTCATCCCCGAGGACGGAGACGCCACCCGCGGACTCATGTTCATCGTCCTGGCAGTCGGGATCGGCATCGACGTCGATCCCGAAGCGGACCCGTTCGAGGTGGCCGACGAGTTGGCTGATCTGAAACTGCTGCTGGGCCGTGATGGCGACAACGACGGCGAAATCGATCCCTACAGCCGGCCCGACGCCGACCCGGACGGGGAGATGACCAATGCCCAGCTCGCCGCGTTCCTGGACCGGATCTCCCGCAAGAGCACTGAGAACCGGCAGCCGGACGACAACACCGGCAGACCACCCGAGCGGGACCGCGAAGACAAGCCCACACGGCCAGATGTCAATAGACCCACAGATCCCGACGACACACCCACAGATCCCGACGACGAACCGGAGCCCTGCACCACGGGGCTGAGGCTGACAGCCGGTGACCGAGCGCTGTTCGTTGCCCAGCTCACATGGTCGACGCTGGTGAACATCGAGCAGCAGGGCGAGCCCGGCAGGCCGTGGCCTCCCCACCCCGCTGTGCCCGGCGGGACCGACTATCTGGTGGTGGCCGGATCGCCGGTGTGGCCTGTGGCCGATCCCGCAGGTGTGTGGTACAGCGTCTCCGATGACACCTGCGTGTGGGAGTTGGTCAGCTTCCAGACTCGTCTGACCGAGCTGCTGCCATGGCGCTCCAGTCACCGCTCGACCATCGAGAGCGCCGATCGGGCCCGGCCGGCCGCAGGCTTCGCCACCTTCTTGAGCCGCTGGGACAATCTGAGCGCGTCGGAACAGGCACAGGCCCAACGAAACCAGCCAAACCGCAACATACGTACCACCTGCGGAATCGAGACGGCCAAGGTGTCCGTGGACTCCTACGACCGGTGCCGTTGGCAGCTCCCAGCACCCGGGGTGTGGTCGTGGACGGCTCGCGCCTGCTTCATAGGCGTCAGCGACGAGACGACGTTCAACGAGTGTGCCACCCTCGCCAGCGGCGTCGAGTGGTTCCTGGGGATCCTCGACTACACCGCCGGGATCACCCTCGAGCACTTCCCAGCATCAAGGCACCGGCCGGTCGTTGCTCGAATGGTCGACAACACCGCCGCGGTCACCGCTCACCAAGGCGCCGACACCACCGAGTCGACGCTTGCGAGGCACCCGGCGCAGACGGGTTAGGAGGATCTGATGGCCAATACCCCCGTTCAGATGTCAGGCCAGGCCCAGCGGTTCACCGCCGCGGCGCTGATCGTCGTCGTGGTCGCCGTCTCGGTGTGGTTCTTCGGTCGCCCACAGCCCGAGCCCACAGTGGCGGTTGTCGCCACGGCCGAGGACTGGCCCGCCGGGCGCGAACCGGGCGAGTACGTCACGGTCGAAGTTCCCGAAGAGTCGGCTGCGCTGTTCGTGACCCCCGACCAGTTGATCGACAAAGTGCCGGCGGCGGCAGTCCCTGCGGGCGCGGTGCTGTCCGCCTCGCTGCTGACCGACTCGGCTGTGTCCGCGGCCTCGAACCTGTCGGCTGCCCTGCTGGCCGTGGCGGTCGATCCGTCGATGTGGCCCGAGCCCGGGCCGCGGCCCGGCGATGCCGCCGTGTTGGCCGCGCAGCCCGGCGGTTGTGCCGCCGCGGTGCTGCCCGTGGTGCTGGTCGGCGAGGGCACGGTAGTGGTCGAGGCCGCGCCGCCGCTGGCCGAAGTGCTCGGCCCGACGGTGTGGTGGATATGGAAGTCGCCCCCCGCGGGCTGGCCCGGATGCCCGCCCGCGCCGCCCCCGACGCCGATCGAAGGGGGGCTTGCAGATGTTGATGATCTCAACTGATCGCAGGTTCGACCCGCACACCACCGACTGGGTGGTACGCACGGTCATCAACGGGCTGCGGGCGTCGGTCGCCGACCTGGTGGTGGGCGAATCGCTGGCCGACCGGGCCGTGGCCGCCGCGCCGCATCGAGCCTCAGTGGTCCGTGTCGACGCCTCCAGCGACGACGGAGTGCTTCGATCCACCGCTGCTGCGGCTGCCGGGGTGCTGTGGGTCACGGGCGGCTCCGGCTGCGATGTGCGCGACCACTTGCACCTGAACAGCGGTCCGGCTGCGGCAGTGCCGTTGGCACTTGTTGTGCTGTCGGACCATGCGGTGGACGCCGCCGAGGTGCGAATGCTGGCCGGCGCCCAGGTCGTGCGCGCCGTGCCGCCCGCTCCCACGCGCCGGTCAGAACGGACGCTGCGGCGATTGGGACGCTCGCTGAGCTCTGTGGCCGCGGCCCCACTGCGAATGGACAGCACCGACCGGGCCCTGCGCCGGGAGTCCGCTTCCGCCACGGCCGCCCGACGCCTGCGGGAGATGCTCGACGAGAACGATGTCGAGGAGTTCCAGATCCGCGGCGGCGAGTCGATGGTGGTCGAGTTCTCCAACGGCGAGCGCCAGAGCCGACCGTCGCCGTTTCTGAGCGACGACGAGCTGATCGGAGCGTGCCGGTTCCTGGCCGCCTACTCGGGCGAGCGGCCCCAGCGCTTCGACGAGCTGGATCCCCGCCTCGACACCCGCATCGGCGACCGGTGGCGGCTCCACGCCGAAGCGTTCGTCTGCTCGCCGCCGACGCTGGTGCTGAGAAGCAACCTGGGCGGGCAGCGCAGCCTCGCGGAACTGGGCCTGTGCAGCGACCAGTTGGCCGATGTGCTGGTGGAAGCGATAGCCGGCGACGTGAGGGCCAATGTCGTGGTGACAGCGGCGATGGGAGGCGGCAAGACCACGCTATGCCAGGCGCTGCTGGCGAGGGTCCCGCCCGAAGAGCGCATCGACACCATCGAGGACACTCCCGAGCTGAGGCTGCGCGAGTACGGCATCCACCCCAACGCCTACGAACGGCTGACCAGAGACGCCAACAACGACGGCGTAGGCAAGCACTCCATGGCCGACCATGTGCGCGACGCCAAGCGGGCCAACAGCTCCAAGCTGGTGGTCGGAGAGGTGAGGGGCGAGGGCACCATGGCTCTGCTCGACGCCATGTCGTCGGGCCTTGACGGATGCATCGTCACCCTGCACTCGCCGCCGGGCGACGCGGTGCTGGAGAAGCTCACCGCCTACGCCACCTCAGAAGGAGCCGACGAGCGCCTGGCCCGACGCTCGATAGCCATCGCGGTCCACCTGCTCGTGTGGATGGGCCGCAATCACTGCGGCGATCGAGTGATCGCGGACGTGACCCAGATCACCGGAACCGGTGCCGACGGCACGATCCAGACGCGTTGCCTGTGGCGCCTCCGGCCTGGCGAACGTTGGGCTACGCCGGTGCATCAGCCGGTGGGCCGCATGGCCGACGCCTATCGGTCGGCTGCCGTCACCGTTGACTGTCCTGAGGTGGAGGGCACCCCGCGCCGGGCCGCCCTGCAACTGGTCGGAGGCGATTCGAGCGCCGCGAACCGCAACGGAGCACCGCAGTGACCGCTTCGGGGTGGATCATCGTCGCCGGAGGCGCCGCCGCGCTGACCCTGATGTTGTGGCCCACAGGCGGAACCCGCTTGTCGCTGCGGGCCGGAGCGAAACATCGCCGCCGGGCCGGCATCCCGGCCGAGTTGCCCGCTGCGGCCGCGGCTGGAGCCGCCATGATCATCCTCGGCCTCGCCGCTGGACATGCCGTTGCGGCCGCGATCTGCGCGGTGGTTTGCACGTCGGCAGTCAAGGTGCTGGTGATGTCAAGGCGGCGGGTCGCCGTCGCCGAAGGGGTGGCCCGTTTTGCGAGCGTGCTGGCCAACCAGGCCTCCGTGGCGGTCACCGCCGCGGACGCAGTAGCCAGAGCCGCCCCGCTGGTGAGCGGAACGGTCGGAGAGGCCGCAACTGCTATGGCCGCCGACTGCGAGAGCGTCGGGGTGGACATCGCAGCCGAGCGGTTCGCGGCTCGAGTGCCTTCGGCGGTGGCCGGCTCCTTGGCCGACCTGATCGCCATCTCAGCCGAGGGCGGCGGCCGCTGGGCTGAAACCGTCACCGTGATCGAGGCGGAGGCATCCCAGACCGCCGCGACCGCACGGCTCTTCCACGCCCGGGTGGCGGTGGCCATGCCCACATTGGCCCTCGTGGTGCTACTCGGAGCGGCACTGGTGGCCGGGGCGGGACAGGTCGCCACCGACGTGGGCGAGTGGCTGGCCGGTGGCCAGGGCGCCGCGCTGCTCGTCGCCGGGGCCGTAGCCATGGCGGCTCTGAGCGCCCGCGTCCTGCTGCCCGCTCAAGCGATATCCCGCCAGGACGGGACCGGCGCCGCCCGATCCTCAAGGCCCGACCGCTCATGGAGGCCGACCGCGGCGAGAACTCAGGGTCGCGAGTCCGCCACCGCCCAGCCTCCGGGAGGCACGCGATGATCTCGTTCACCGCAGTCTGCGGCATCGGCGCGGCGCTCCGGCTGGTACTCGCCGACCCGCCCCGACAGGCCAACACCGTCGAACTTGCCGCCGCGGGATGGCCACCGCAACGGCTGCGGATCGCTTCGGCGGTAGCTGCCGGGGCGGTCACCGCGCTG
>JAJDZO010000198.1 GCA_022824605.1 Acidimicrobiia bacterium | reverse complement strand
CGCCCTGGCTGCCGCCGCGGCCAATGTCGCCGCCTACCACAGCCACCAGCTCCTCGACGATGTGCTTCACGAGCAGGACGGCCTCACCGTGCGGGAGCGTCACCTTGCCGTGCGCCGAGCGGGCTGCTACGTGCCCGGTGGACGGGCCGCCTACCCGTCGACGCTGATCATGACGACCGTGCCGGCCAAGGTGGCCGGCGTGGACGAGATCGCAGTGTGCGTGCCGCCCGGCCCCGACGGTCGCATCGCCGATGTGACCCTGGCTGCGGCTGCCGCGGCAGGCGTGACCGAGGTCCATCCCGTGGGCGGTGCCCAGGCCGTTGCTGCGCTGGCCTACGGAACAGAGTCGATCCGGTCCGTCGACGTGATCGCCGGTCCGGGCAACGCCTACGTTGCGCTGGCCCAGCGCGAGGTGGCCTCCGTGGTGGGGGTTCCGGCCGCGTTCGCAGGCCCGTCGGAGGTGGTGGTGGTGGCCGACGCAGGCGCGGACGCCGCCTTCGCTGCAGCCGATGTGATCCTGCAGGCCGAGCACGGCCCCGACGGGTTGGCGTGGCTGGTCACCTGGGATGTCGTCACCGCCGACAGGGTCGAGGCCGAGGTCGCGAGGCTGGCCGCGGGTGCCGACCGGCGCTCCGAGATCGAGGCGACGCTGCGGCACTGCGGCTACAGCGTGGTGTGCTCGGATGCCGAGCAGGCGCTCGAGGTTGTCAACGAGATCGCCCCCGAGCACCTGGAGTTGATGGTCGCTGATCCCGAGACGCTTCTGGAGCGGGTCCGCAACGCCGGAGCGGTGTTCTGCGGGCCGTGGACACCCGCCTCGCTGGGCGACTACGCGGCCGGACCCAACCATGTGCTGCCGACCGACGGCACGGCCCGGTTCGCAGGCGCCCTGTCGGTGCGCGACTTTCTCAAGAGCATGCACATCGTGACCTCGGACACGTCGGGTCTGCGCCGCCTGGCCCCCCATGTGATCGCGCTGGCCGAGGCCGAGGGACTCACCGCCCACGCCGACTCGGTACGGCTGCGTCTGGCCGCGCTCGACGCAGAGTTGAGGCCCGCACAGTCGGAGTGCTCGTCGTGAGCTCAACGGCTTCCGGCGTGGTGCCTCCCCGCGATGACATTGCGTTGATGGCCGGCTACCACTCGCCGCAGATCGATGTGGAGGTGCGGCTCAACACCAACGAGAGCCCGCTGCCCCCTCCGGCCGCGTTCAGCGAGGCGGTGGCTGCGGCGGCCGCATCGGTGGAATGGAACCGGTACCCCGACCGTCGCGCCACCGAGCTGCGCTCACGCATCGCGGCCCGTCACGGCGTGGTCCCCGATCAGGTCTTCGCGGCCAACGGCTCCAACGAGGTGCTGCAGTGCCTGCTGCTCGCCTACGGCGGTGCGGACCGCAGCGCCGCGGTGTTCGAGCCCAGCTACGCACTGCATCCCCACCTGGCCCGGGTGACCGGCACCGCCGTCGTGGAGGCAGAACGCGACCGCGACTTCGATCTGGATCCCGAGGTTGCTGTGGCGCTGATCGACTCGACGAGGCCCGCGGTGACGTTCCTGTGCTCTCCCAACAATCCTTCGGGCACGGTCTCGTCCCGCTCGGTAATGGAGACACTGCTGTCCGCAGCCGGGTCGGCCGGAGGCCTGCTGTGCGTGGACGAGGCCTACGCCGAGTTCGCACCCCACAGCGCTCTCGATTTCATCGACGATGAGACTCCGCTGGCCGTCACCCGGACCTATTCCAAGACCTGGGCCATGGCCGGCGCCCGCCTCGGATACCTGATCGGTCCCCGGTGGCTCGTGGCTGAACTGGAGAAGGTCGCGCTGCCGTACCACCTCGACGCCCTCAAGCAGGCGGTGGGCATCGCCGCGCTCGACTATGTGGACGAGATGCAAGCCCGGGTGGACGCCATCGTGGCCGAGCGCGAGCGCCTGACCGCCGCAATGGCCGAGACGGCGGTGCAGGTGTGGCCGTCGGGCTCCAACTTCGTGCTGTTCCGTCCCCTCGGACTCGACGGGACGCAGGTTTGGCAGCAGCTCGTGGACCGGTCGGTGCTGGTGCGGAACTGCTCGTCGTGGCCGCGCCTCAACGGTTGCTTGAGGGTCACGGTTGGAACCCGTCCGGAGAACGACCGATTCCTGGCTGCTCTCGCTGGGATACTCCCATGATCGAGGTACTCCCATGATCGCCGTAGCCTCGACGAGCACGCCAATACCGGCGCGTGAATACCGTCGCGTCAAGACCGGCGCGTGAATACCGGCGCGTCAAGGAGAAAGCCAGATGAGCCGCACAGCCACCCGTTCCCGCTCCACCAAGGAGACTCAGATCGAGTTGAGCCTCGACCTCGATGGCGACGGCTCGACCGAGGTCTCCACCGGCCTGCCGTTCTTCGACCACATGCTCGACCAACTCGGACGCCACGGCGGACTTACGTTGACGGTAAGGGCCAAGGGTGATCTCGAGGTCGACGCTCACCACACCGTGGAGGACACCGGCATAGTGCTCGGCGAAGCCTTCCGCGAGGCGGTGGGCGACAAGGCCGGGGTTCGCCGCTTCGCCAGCATCACCGTGCCGTTGGACGAGGCCGCCGTCGAGGTGGTGCTCGACCTGTCGGGAAGGCCGTACCTGCACTACGAGGTGGAGTTCCCCGGGGAGAA
>JAJDZO010000015.1 GCA_022824605.1 Acidimicrobiia bacterium | reverse complement strand
GGCGCAATAATATGAAGACACGACGAGATACGAAAAGTAGCAGAGCACCGCCTCAGCCGCTGGCTGAGTCGATGGCCTCCCATACTCGGTCTGGTAGGACCGGCATGTCTATGTTGCGCACGCCTAGGTGGGCCACTGCGTCGATGACTGCGTTCACGAAGGCGGCGGGAGAGCCGACGGTGGCCGACTCGCCGATGCCCTTGGCCCCGATCGGGTGGTGCGGCGACGGGGTGACCGTCTCCAGCAGCTCGAAGCGCGGCGTCTCCCAGGCGGTGGGGATCAGGTAGTCCATGAAGTTGGAGCCGATGCAGTTGCCGTCGTCGTCGAAGGTGATCCACTGCATCGACGACATGGCGAACCCCTCGGTGAGGCCACCGTGGATCTGGCCCTCCACGATCATGGGATTGATGCGCACCCCGCAGTCGTCGAGGGCCACCATGCGGCGCACCTTCCACACCCCGGTGTCGGGATCCACGTCCACCACCACCACGTAGGACCCGTACGGGAACGTGAGGTTGGGCGGGTTGTAGTAGGTGACGTCCTCGAGGCCGTACTCCATGCCCTCAGGCAGGTTGGTGTAGGCCGCGAAGGCGGCGTCCTGGATCGACACCGCCTGATCGGGCGAGCCGGCCACATGGAACTTGTCGGCGGAGCGCTCGATGTCCTCGGGCGCGGCCTCAAGCAGGTGGGCAGCGATGTGACGAGCCTTGTCGGCGATCTTGCGGGCCACCATGGCGGTGGCCGCCCCGCCCACCGGGGTGGACCGCGACGCATAGGTACCCAGCCCGTAGGGCGTGTCGTCGGTGTCGCCGTGGATCACCTTGATGTCGGTGGAAGGGATGCCGGTCTCCTCGGCCACGATCTGGGCGAAGGTCGTCTCATGGCCCTGGCCCTGGGTCTTCACCCCGAGCTTGAGGATGGCCTTGCCGGTGGGATGCACCCGCAGCTCGGCCGAGTCGATCATCTTCAGCCCGGCTATGTCGTAGGTGTGGGCCGGCCCGGCCCCCACCGCCTCGGTGAAGTGGGCGATGCCGATCCCTACCAGACGGCCCTCCTCCCGGGCCGCGGCCTGCTCGGCCCGCAGCTCGTCGTAGCCGGCCGCGTCCAGCGCCTTCTGGAGCGCGGTCGGGTAGTCGCCGGAGTCGTACACGAACCCGGTGGCCGTCTCGTACGGGAACTGGTCGGGCTGGATGAAGTTCTTCATCCTCATCTCGGCCGGGTCGATGCCCAGCTCGTAGGCCGCGGTCTGGATCAGCCGCTCTATCAAGTACGACGCCTCGGTGATCCGGAACGAGCACCGGTAGGCCACCCCGCCGGGCGCCTTGTTGGTGAAGGCGCCCCGGCACTTGATGTGCGCGGCACCGAAGTCGTAGCTGCCGGTGCACACGTGGAACAGCCCGGCCCGGTAGCGGGTGGGCTGGGCGTCCGAGTAGAACGCGCCCTGGTCCGACAGCATGTCCACTCGCATGGCCTGGATGCGGCCGTCGTTGGTGAGGGCCAGCTCGCCGGTCATGTAGTAGTCCCGCCCGAACCCGGTCGAGATCAGGTTCCCGGTGCGGGTCTCCACCCACTTGACCGGCTGGCCGATCAGCAGGCTGGCCGCGGTGGCCACCACGTACCCGGGGTAGATGGGCACCTTGTTGCCGAAGCCGCCGCCGATGTCGGGGCTGACGATGCGGATGTTCTGCTCGGGCAGCCCGGCCACCAGCGCGAACAGCGTCCGGTGGGCGTGGGGCGCCTGCGACGTCATGTAGATGGTGGCCTGGCCGGTCACCGAGTTGACGTCGGCCACGATCCCGCAGGTCTCCAGCGGCGAGGGATGCGAGCGCGGGTAGTGAGTGGTGAGGGACACCACCCGGTCCGCGCCGGCGAAGGCGGCCTCGGTGGCGGCCTCGTCGCCGGTCTCCCAGGTGTAGGCCAGGTTGTCGGTCTGGCCCTCCTTCTCGTCGCGGATCAGCTCCGCGCCCTCCGCGAGGGACTGCTGGGGGGTGGTGATGGCGTCCAGCATCTCGTAGTCCACATCGACCAGCTCGGCCCCGTCGGCGGCCGCGTAGGGGTCGGTGGCGATGACCGCGGCCACCTCCTGGCCCTGGTAGCGGACCTTGTCGGTGGCCAGCACAGCCTGGGTATCGCCCGACAAGGTGGGCATCCAGGCCAGGTTGTGCGCGGCCATCAGCTCGCCGGTCACCACGGCCAGTACACCGTCCACGGCCATGGCCGCGTCGCTGTCGATGCTGTTGATGCGGGCGTGGGCCACCGGCGAGCGCACCAGCGCCATGTGGAGCATGCCGGGCAGCGAGATGTCATCAAGGAAGTTGCCCTGGCCCTCGATGAGGCGGGCGTCCTCCACCCGCTTGACGCTGTGGCCGATGCCGCCGATCTCGGGAGGCGTCGTCGTTGTGTCAGTCATTGCGTGCTCCCTTTCAGCTGTCGCCGTTGGACGACGCCGCGGCGGCGGCCTGGATGGCCTTGACGATGTTCATGTATCCGGTGCATCGGCACAGGTTCCCCGATATGGCCCAGCGGACCTCGTCGTCGGACGGTGCCGGGTTGTCCTCGATCAGGGCCGCGCCCACCAGCATCATTGCCGGGGTGCAGAAACCGCACTGCAGGCCGTGCTCGTCGCTGAAGGCCTGCTGGACCGGGTGCAGCCCCTCGGCAGTCTTGAGTCCCTCGACCGTGGTGACCGCCCGCCCGTCGGCCTGAACGGCCAGCATGGTGCATGACTTCACGGGCGTGCCGTCCACCAGCACGGTGCATACTCCGCAGCTGGTGGTGTCGCAGCCGATGTGGGTGCCGGTCAGCCCGGTGCCGGTGCGGATGTGGTCGACCAGCAGCCGTCGCGGTTCAACGTCGGCGGTGTGGTCGGTTCCGTTGATGTTGATAGTGATCTCCATGGTGTCCCCTCTCAGGCCTGGGCCTGCTCGGCTGCGGCGGCCAGCGCTCTGCGGGTGAACGCGGCCACGACCTGGCGCTTCCATCGGGCCGAACCCCGCACGTCGTCTCGGGGGTCGGCTTCCGCCGCGGCGGCCGCTCCCGCCTCGGCGAACAGCTCGGCGCTCGGTGCGTTGCCTACCAGCACCGCTTCGGCCTCGGCGGCTTTCCGGTTGATGGGCGCCACCGACGTCATGGCCACGCCAGCCGCCGAGATTGTGCCGTCGGCAGCCAACTCGAGGTGGGCGGCCACGCCGACGGTGGCGTAGTCGCCGACCTTGCGCTCGAGCTTCTGGTAGGAGCCGCCGGAGGGCCCCGCCGGCACGGGGATGTGCAGGGCGGTCACCATCTCGTCGTCGGCGAGGGAGTTGGTGAAGAAGTCCTGCACGAAGTCTGCGATGGCGATGGTCCGCTCGCCCGACGGCCCTTGGGCGACCACGTCGGCGCCGGTGGCCAGCAGCACCGAGTTCCAGTCGCCCTCG
>JAJDZO010000336.1 GCA_022824605.1 Acidimicrobiia bacterium | reverse complement strand
GAGCGGAACTCGTCCACCGCCCCTTGGATCATCCCCTCGGCTGCTTCCGTGGCCTTGCGGGCGCGCTCGGTCGCGGCCTCGGCCGCGGCTTCGTACTCGGCCACCGCGTCGGCGGAAATGAAGCGCGGCTCGTGCGGCGGCCCGGCTGCGACCGTGTCGTCGTCATGGCCGCCCTCGGGCAGCTCCACGTAGACGTGGATGTCGGGATCGGCATCCGACTCGGCGACCCGGAAGAAGTAGAGCCTTCCCGCCTCGGTGACGAGGGTCACGTTGCTTCGCGCGCCCTCCACGGACGGCTTCAGGAAGGCCACGTTGGCGGCGCCCGTGAGCTGCCAGGTGCCGGAGTCGCCCGTGACGAAGTCGAGGATCCGCTCGCTGTACGGCAGGACGATCGTGGTCGTGAAGCGGACCTGGCATGCCACGTCGACGACTTGGTCCGGGCTCTCGATCAGGACGCGCTTGGCTGCCGCGGGGGCGGCCAGGGCTGCCAAGCCCAGCAGGCAGCAGACCAGTCGGTGGGTCGGGCGCAGCATCAGAACCATCCCAGCCAGCCGGTGTCGAAGTCCTTGTAGGGGCACTCCTCGCCGCCCTGGCAGTCGTTCAGGTCGTCGGGTTCGGCGCGCTGCTGCTTCTTCTCCTGCTGCTTCTCCTGCTGGGGCGTCGTCGACGGCGGCGGTGTTTTGTCGGGGCCGGGGTCGCCGATGCATACGCCGATGCATTCGGTTCCCCCCTTCTTGTCGTCGCCGGTGTCGTCGTCGTCATCGCTGCCTCCGCCACCTCCTCCGCCATCGCCGCCTGTGGCGGTATCGTCGTCGTCATCGCTGCCGCCAAAGTCGGGAGTGGAGCAGTCCCCGGCGTCCTCGACGGTGCTGCCGTCCCAGCAGGTGATCGAGGGCGGGGGCGAGGGCTTCGAGGGAGTGGTTGGCGTGGTCGTGGGCGGCTCGGTGGGCGTGGTGACGGTCGGCGTGGTCGTAGTCGGCGTAGTAGTCGGCGTAGTGACGGTCGGGGTGGTCGTGGTAGGGGTCGTAGTGTGGTCGTCCTCTTCTTCCTCGTCGGGGCCGGAGCTGCAGTCGACGGCCTGTGCGGCCGCCCTTGAAGAATGGGTGGAGCCGTCGCAGGCCGTGTACCTGGTCGGCGTGGTCGGCGTAGTGGGGGTCGTAGTCGTGGTCGGCGGCCTGGTGGTGGTCGGCGAGCAGGTAACCGCGCTCGCGGCGGCTTGGGACGAATGCACGGAGCCGTCGCAGGCCGTGTAGGTCGGAGGCGGTTGCAGCGGCGGCAGCAGTGGATTCGTCGGCGGCTGGGCGGCCCGAGGCGGTCCCGGGTCGGCGAGGCAGTTCGGGTCGATGCTGCCTGTCGGGCGAGGCGCCGTGCCGCCGGCGGCCGTTGCCAGGTGGTGCTCGATGTCCGTCCGGAGGAGGGCGAGGGAGTCCGAGCGGCAGCGCGCGACCTCGGACCGCGCGCGGGCGAGCACCGCTGCGGCAGGCGGGTCCGGCACGGAGGAAGTGGCCAGCAGATTGTGCGCGGCCTGGTAGACGTGATCGAGAGTGGGCGTGCTGAACAGGGCGTTCCACTCGGCCGGGTCGGCCGCCGGGTTGACCCACTCGGTATTGCCGTAGCGAGTGTCGGCCGGATTCGGATCGTCCACCTGGAGGGGGGTCGGCTTCACGCTGCGCTCCGCGGCGGAGGCCTCGTTCCAGGCGCCGATGGACGGAGACGCCCCTGCGGGGCCCGGCTGCAGGTTCATCTCGTAGGCTGCGCTGCCGCCCCGGCCGAGGCGCTCGGCGGCGAAGTTGAGCTTGGGCTGGTGCCCCTGGAAGTGCTGCAGCAGCGCGTCCGCCAAGCCGGTCACTTGGGCCGCTGTCGGCTGCGGTCCCGCTCCCGTCGAGCCCGGAATGAACGGGCAGCCCGCCGCGAGCTGGCCGCCGGAGTCGGTCCCGCAAAGCTCGGCGAGCGGGACCCGGCGCGTGCAAGTCAGCTGCCGGGTGGCGGCCGAGCCGGCGCCGAGGCGGGCGTCCGCCAGGCAGCCGTACGACTTGGTCGGGTCGAGGGGGGCCGCGGCGTCGTACTCGACGTATGCGATCGCCTCGAGGGAGTCCGCGGCGGGTGCCGCCGGCGGGAGCAGCGCCAGCAGCAGGCTCGCGTGCGCGATGCGGCGGGGGGCCGGATAGGTCATGTGGGCAGAATAACCCCCGGCGGGGGCGGGAGGGTTCTCTCCGGCGGCTGCGGAGCAGGCGGCGCCTGTGCGGAACGCGGCCCGCGCGCGCAACCTACTTGTTCTTACTACCGGGAATCTAAAGGGCCTACAGGCTATATAGATGTGAGGCGTGACAAAACCGGCGGAGAGGCGTGACAAAACCGGCGGAGGGGGCGTGACAAAACCGGCGGAGATTTTGGTGCTCGAAAAAAGCGTGACAAAACCGGCGGAGATTCGGGTCATCTAGCGGGCCTTCGCGTTGGACCGCTCAATGCGGCTCCTCACTGACGGCGGTGTGGGGTGCAGGACGACCCTGCGCTCTTCGAACTCTATGCCGAGCGCTGGCCAGGCGGCTTGGACGCGCTCTACGGCCTGGCGGAAGCGGCGGCGGAATTGCCTTGGCTCCGAGTATTCCGAGCCGAACTGGTTTTCCAGCTTTGGCCAGGTGATCGGTGTCGCCTTGTGTACCGAGTTCATGCGGTGGGTGAGCCAGCTGTAGGCGTCGATCGAGAGCGGCGATCGCCGGATTTTCCTCACGATCGCGGCATCGAGGGGGACGCCGTGCTCCGTGGCTTGCGCATAGAAGCGCTCCGACAGGGTGACTACGAGGCCGCCGCGATCTTTCTCCAGCCAGCGGTCCGCGACGTCCATCTTCGAACCCCCGTACTTCGAGTTATGCGTCGTGACGAAGGCGGTCGAGCAGAGGCGGTCGAGCTGGTCCCGGGCTAAGGTGGCCTGGCCGGCCTTGCCGCCGGAATCGCCAATTCTCATCTGGCTCAGCAGCTCGTTGATCGTCCGGCCGACGGGAAATCTGCGGCTCCGCGAGCGCAGGGCGGCTGTCGCCAGGTGGATCAGGATCAGGCGCGGGTAGACGCCGAACGGCAGGCCCGGTCGCTTGGGGGCTACGAGCGTCGTCCGCACCGTGCCGTTGACGCGCTCGAACTCCGGGCCTGCCGGCTTGCGGTGGGGCAGCGTGGTGGAAACCAGGAAGGTCGGCATGAAGACCGTGGGGCGCTCCCAGGCTGGCTGGCGCGGGATCTGCGGGCATGCACTCGTCGAAACGGCGTGGAGCCCGGCGGCGATCCCGTTTTCTATCAAGCAGCGGCCGAGGCGCAGGAACGGCTCGGACGCGCCGTTCTGGACCGCCTCCTCTTGATTCGGGAAGAGGATCACGACGAAGTTCTCGAGCACTGCCACGGGGTTCAGCCGGCGGAGCCATGCGATCTGGCGCTGCGGGCAGCCGTGCTGCTTCGAGAGCACCTCCAGGCCCTGCAGGTAGGCGATCTGGGCCGCGCCGCGGGTAGGGTGGTTTTCTAGGTCGAGCTTCGGTGCGTCCTGTAGTTGCAAGGCAGCCTCCTCGGCTGCCTGGCTGCGGCCCGTTCCCGCCCGGCCGGATACCGCAATATGTAGTTAGAAGCTGATCTTCTAACCACTAGATGTGGTATCCCATGCATGAGCACGCCGCGTGGCCTTGGGAACGTGGCTCGTTGCCAGGCCAGCCTCCCCGGGTGTCGTTGGTGCGGTCCCCGGGGGCTTCTTTGGTGTGACTTCCAGCAGGAGCGGGTCCCGCTGGTGAACTTCCCGCACGATGCGCCCCCGGCGCTCGGCGCGGGCGGTGTTCCACGGCGCGTAGTGGCGCTCGGTGATGGCCACGCTGCTGTGGCCCAGCAGGGTCGACACGTCCTGCATCAGCACGCCCGCCAGCAGCAGCTCGACCGCGAACGTGTCGCGCAGCCGGTGCGGGTGGAAGCCCTC
>JAJDZO010000108.1 GCA_022824605.1 Acidimicrobiia bacterium | reverse complement strand
CGCCTGAGGGCGGTCGCACGATCGTGGCCAAGATCGGCACGTCGTCCATCACCGACGACGCCGGCGCTATCGACCGCCAAGCCATCGAGAAGCTCTGCGCGGAGGTCGACGATCTCCGGTCGCAGGGCCACCGTGTGGTTGTTGTGACCAGCGGCGCCATTGCGGCCGGGCTGCCTGAGCTGGGCATGGGCGGCGACCGGCGGCCAACGAACATGGAGACGCTGCAGGCGGTGGCCACGGTTGGTCAGAGCGCGCTGATGGGCATGTATCGGGAGGTGTTCGCCGGGCTCGGCGCGGTGGCTGGACAGGTGTTGCTCGTCCCCCTCGACTTCGTGATCCGCAGCCAGTACGTGCATGCCGGCGCGACCCTGCGCAAGCTGCTCGACCTGGGCGTGGTGCCCGTGGTGAACGAGAACGACGCGGTGGCCGACGACGAGATCCGCTGGGGCGACAACGACCGGTTGGCTGCGCTGGTGGCCAACCTGGTCGAGGCTGATCTGCTCGTGCTGTTGACCGACACCGCAGGAGTCCTCACGTCTGATCCGCGCCGCGACTCGGGCGCTTCACTCATCGAAGAGATCGTCGAGTTCGATCATTACCTGACCAGCCGCGCCGGCGGCGCCGGAACGCAGCGGGGCAGTGGCGGCATGGCGTCGAAGCTCACCGCAGCTCGGGTGGCGTCGCTGTCGGGGGTGCCCACCGTGATCGCCGACGCCAAGCGGCCGGGGGTGCTGGCCGATGCCACGGCCGGCGTGGCCGGGGTGGGCACCCTGGTGCGGGCGTCGGCGCAGCGGATGCCGGCCCGCAAGCTCTGGATCGGCTTCGCGGTGGGATCGCAGGGCGAGATCGCCGTGGACTCGGGAGCCAGGGCGGCGCTCGGGCGGGGCAAGTCCCTGCTGGCCATCGGAGTGAGGTCGGTGTCGGGTGACTTCGATGCGGGCGCGCCGGTGGAGGTGCTGGAGGCAGGCGGTGCTGTATTCGCCAAGGGCCTGGTCCGCCACAGCAGCGACGACCTGCGTACCGCGGCCGGTCGCCGACGTGAGGATCTGCCCCCCGGCGCACCCCACATAGTGATCCACGCCAACGACCTGGTAGTGCTCCCCAACTGATCGCGACCCTGCAATCTGCAATCCGTAGGGCAAGAGTCCTGCAATCTGTAGGGTAAAACTCCTGCAATCTGTAGGGTAAAAATCCTGCAATCTGCTGATCTGGGTCGGAGCAGCCTATATTGGGGGCATGATCGAGTCGTCCGGCGGGTTGATCCCGCTGACCCCCTCCGGCTACTTGCCGCGCGTCGTCGACACCGTCATGGGCGATGCGTTGACCTCGGCACCCATCGTGGTTGTCGAGGGGGCTAGAGGAGTGGGCAAGTCATGGACTGGCCTGCGCCATTCCCGCAGCGAGGTGCGCCTTGACAGTGATCCCGGCGCGGTGCAAGCAGCCGCGCTGCAACCCGGCAGGGTGCTCCACGGTGCCAGGCCCCGGCTTGTGGACGAGTGGCAGTTGGCCCCTGGGCTTTGGAACTCTGCCCGCCATGTTGTGGACGCTCAACCCGCAACGGGTTGCTTCATCTTCACTGGATCGGCCCACCCACCTGATGATCGCACACGCCACTCGGGAGCGGGTCGGGTGACGAGGGTGCGGATGCGGCCTATGGCCCTGTCAGAGTCGGGGGAGTCCACGGCTGAGGTGTCGCTCGCGTCGCTGCTCGAAGGTCGGGACTGTGCGGCCGCCGCGCCCGAGGCCGACGCCGACGACGTGGTGCATGCGCTGTGCCGCGGTGGCTGGCCCCGGCATCTCGGAATGCCGGTGTCGGCTGCCCAGTCGCTGTGTCGCTCCTACGTGCAGGAGGTGGCTCGTGCCGACATTCCCCGCTTGGGTCGCACAATGCACCGGCCCGAGGCGCTGATGCGTTTGTTGGACTCGCTGAGCCGCAACATCGGCACGGCGGCCTCCGCTGCCACGCTGTCCGAGGACATTGCGGGGGATAGTTCGCCGTCGCGGGCGTCTGTGGGCGAGTATCTGGAGGCGCTGAGACGGGTGTTCGTGGTGGAGGATCTGCCGGCATGGGCTGTTCATCTGAGGTCGCGGGCGAGGCTCAGGCGTTCCCCGAAGCGGCATTTCGTGGATCCGTCGCTGGCGGCGGCGGTGCTGCGTGCGGGGCCTGAACGCCTTTGGCGTGACGTCGGCTTCCTGGGTCAGGCTTTCGAGTCGCTGGTGGTGCGCGACCTGCGTGTGTACGCCGAGGCGAACGACGCTTCCGTGTACCACTACCAGGACAGCAACGGCCATGAACTCGACTTGGTGGTGGAGCGCGGCGATGGCCGGTGGTTGGCCGTGGAGGTCAAACTGGGTTTGGGCAACCGAATCGACGAGGCGGCGAGAACCTTGGCGAGGGCCTGCGAGCAGATCGACACATCGCGGATGGGCGAGCCCGCCAAGAAGCTGGTGATCACTCCCGTGGGCTACGGCTACGAGCGACCCGACGGTGTGTCGGTGCTACCCATAACGGCTCTGGGCCCGTAGGCGCGTCCGATGCCCCGGCGGACCAATCGACGGATCAGTCACAAGGCAGCAGGCCAGTCACGCCCAGAGTCAGGCCAGCCCCGAGACATCGAACGCATCCTCCCGACCCGAACCCCGACCACTGACCCCACAATCATGACTGTCACACCCCTGCGCAACACTGCCGTCCGCCACCAGGCAACTCTGATGGCCACCACCGGGCAGATCTACTGTCCACCACCGGGCAAAACCCACTGGCCATTGACCCCCTGCCTTCTTGGCGTGGTCTGGGTGTGGAGTTAGCGTTTGAGGGTGGCGTTGAAGACCGACGGTGATGCTCCCACGCTTGATGATGCCCGGCGGGCCGCTCAGGCGTTGATCGATGCCGGGGTCGGCGAGGTGTGGCTGTACGGATCGGTGGCGAGAGGTGAGGCGGGCCCTTGTAGCGACATCGATTTGGTGGCGGTGCTTGATCACCTGGAGTATCGGGAGCGGAGTCGTAACAAGAAGCGCCTCGACGCAGTGGCCGAAAGGGCTTGCGGGCGCCATGTGGAAGCGATGGTCACCGACCGGGCCGAGTGGCGCATCCAGCGAGAGGATGTCAGCGGCTCATTCGTTTCTGCAATATCCGATGATCTCATGTATTTAGCGGGTTATCCTGTTCCAGATGGTGTTGATTGGAACAAGGCGCAGGTGATGGCCAGCTCCGACGAGGATCTGGCGCGTGAGCGGATCAGGTCGGTGCTGTTGCACCTGACCAAGATCGACACGGCCGCGTTGCCGAGCACATCGGAGCGTGAGTTGGCCGAACTCGACGATCCGGGTGACTACCTGATGGCGCGCGGGGGCCGCTTGGTCGTGGTCTGTGAGGCCGCCGACATGGGCGTGGAGAACGCGGCGAAGGCGGTTGCTGTGCTCAGCGACGTCAAGGCGCAGACGCTGTGGACCCATGACGTGAGAAGGATCGTGGCCGATCTGGACGCCGAGGACGCGAGCGCGTTCATGGAGTTGATGGCCGCGGCTCCAGAACTGGTGAAATCTCCCGACTATGTGACGATGTGGCGGAACCGGGGTGCCTACGGCACACCGACTGAGGGAATGACCGCTCAGGAGGTGGCGACCCCCGCCTTCGCCCGCGCCATCGGTCTGATCGCCTGCGACGTCGCCGCGTATGCCGCTGACTTCCTCGAGCGCCGGATCGGTGCCCACACCGACATCGACGACGTGCGCCGCTGGTCCATTCGGGTCAAGACCCGCTTGAACACCAGCAACCTAGCCACCGGCAACCCCCTGTAGCTCAGACGAGTCCTGGCTAGACCGAGCCTAAACAGGAGCGCCGCCCACCGCGCGCTTGCCGCGGGCCTACTTCGTAGTACACGCTGAGGATCTGACTGTCGTGCCCGGCTTTATGGAACGGCAGGATGTTGGCTGATCGGGCGCTCCGGCCCGGCTGTGTTCAGTCGGGAGTTGCGGGCGACTGAGCTTCAGCGTCCACGACTGAGGCTTCCAGGATCTCGTCGGTTGCGGGGGCGGGGAGGCCCAGGTTCTCTCGAATCTGGTTGAGGCGGGCCTTGGCGTCCTGGTTGCGGGCGGCCTCCTCGATCTCGAGCATGCTCACCTCGGGTCCGCCCTCGGCGAGTTCGGCCATGCCCTTGGCCTTGGCGTAGCGGGCCTCGATCTTGTCGCGGATCTCGTTGAAGGTGGGCACCTCATCCCCGACGGCCTCCGACAGCGAGGTCATGGCCTCGTTCATCTGCTCCTGCATTCGGGCCTGATCGAGCTGCCCGAGCAGCTTCTGGCGCTGCCGCAGCTTCTCCTGCAGGTTGAGCGAG
>JAJDZO010000390.1 GCA_022824605.1 Acidimicrobiia bacterium | reverse complement strand
TCCCCTCGTCGAAGTGCTCGAGATAGTTGAGTCCCACACAGAACATGTTGCGAGGCGTTCTCGGCAGTGGCGGCAACAGGACGGCGTCGTCGATCCGCCCGGCACCGCTCCCGGCGGCCAGTGACTCGACCGCTGCCCAAGCCTCCGGCCCGCTGCTGATGAGGTCGATGACGCTGGCGTGGCCGGCTGCGGCCAGCGGCGACACGGTGCCGTCGGCGTGCAGGATCCCGGCGGATTCGCCGGTTGGGGACTGCATCGTGATCAGGCGCATAGCGACCCTCCTTGCTAGTGGTACGGGTGCGATTCGGCGAGACGACCGTTCGTTGCGGCACCGCCATGTGAGTGTCGCATCGCTAGTCGCCGAGTTGGTGGCAGTACCTGAACCCGCCGTTGGGACTGATGATCTGACCGGTCAGGTACGCGGCCTCGTCCGACGCCAGGTAGGCGGCCAGTGCTCCGATCTCCGAGGGGTACCCGAACCGGCCGACGGGCACACTCTCGATAAGGGCCTCGATCCGCCCGGGCGGAGCCAGGTCGTTGAGGGGAGACTCGATGTAGCCGGGCGCGATGGCGTTGACGGTCACCCCGTTGGGGGCCACTTCCCGGCTGAACGAACGCACGAGCCCGTCGATCCCGCCCTTGCCCGCGGCGTAATGGGCCTGCCGGGCCACGCCCTGCAGCGACGCCACCGACGAGAAGCAGATCACCCGTCCCCAGCCCCGCTCGATCATCGGGTTCACGGTGTGGCGGATCGCAAGGAAGGTGCCGTCGAGGTGGATGGCCAGCATGTGGCGCCACTGCCGGAAGCTCATCTCCGCGATCGGCTGCAACTCGCCGATGCCCGCCGCGGCCACGACGATGTCGGGCGAGCCGACCGCCTTCGTGGCTTCGGCCACCCCGGCGGTGACGCTGGACTCGTCGGTCACGTCCATCGACACCCCGGCGAAGGCTTGGGCGGGGTACTGCTCGGCCAGTTCGTCGGCGACGTCGGTGGCGGCTTCGGGCCGCAAGTCGGTGATGGCCACCGACGCGCCCTGCTGCGCGAGGGCGGCTGCCATGGCCCGCCCCAGTCCGCCTGCTCCTCCGGTCAGCAACGCGGTGCGACCCTCAAGAGAGAACACGCACTCCGCCCTTCATGAGACAGCCAGGCTAAAGGTCAGACACTTGAGGGTCAAGCTGCGTCCGTGGCTCCGAATTCGCGACGCTAGGTTGAGGCGTCGGGCAAGCCCCAGCTCACTGCCGGTAAGGATGTTCAATGTCAGGCGCACCTTCCTCATTGTCTGTCGCCCACCCCGGCGCCTACGGCCCGGGTGTTGACGAAGACGGTCTTCCGGTCAGCCCCGTGCTTCCCGCCTACGAGCAGGTGGCCAAGCAACTGCAGGAGTTGATCATCAAGGGCACCCTGGCCGTGGGCGAGCGTCTGCCGGCCGAGGGCGAGATGGCCGCACAGTTCGGGGTGAGCCGCAGCACCATCCGCGAGGCGCTGCGAGGGCTGTCGTCACAACGTCTGGTACACACCAAGCGAGGCGTCAGCGGCGGCACGTTCGTGTCCGAACCCTCCGCCGCCCAGGTTCACAGCTACTTGGAGACCACCATCGGGCTCCTGTCGGGGGCCGATGTGGTGTCGGTCGACGAGATTCTTGAAGCACGCCACCTCTTCGAGGAGCCGGCTGCCCGGCTGGCCGCCAGCCGCCGCAGCGAGGACGACCTCAACCGCCTCAGAGCGACCCTTGCGCCGCCCGAGGGGATCGATCCGACCCAGGGATTCGAGGGTCACCGGGGGTTCCACTTCGCCATCCTGCAGGCGTCGGGCAACCAGTTGCTCGACGTGATCGCCAGGCCGGTGTTCAGCGTTCTCGAGACCCGGTTCGTGCGTGATCGAGCCTCCAGCGGCTTCTGGGACGCGGTCGACGGCGACCACCAGGACATATTCGACGCCATCGCAGCCGGCGACTCCGAGGCGGCGGGCCGGCTCATGCGCGCCCATCTGGAGCGCCTGGGACCCATGTACGAGCGCTTCGACCGCGCCGCTCCTGCGGTGGTCGCCTAGCCGCGCCAGAGGTTCATTCAGTCGGGGACGGCCCGGTCGAGGAACTCGAGCAGCACCCGGTTGAACTCCTCGGGTTGCTCGAAGTACGGCGCGTGGGAGGCTGAGTCGATCACCGCCAGCTCCGAACCAGCGATCAACCGGTGGGCGGCCTCGCCGGTCTCGAGGGGCACGGCTGTTTCCTGGGCGCCCCAGATCAACAGCACGGGCGGCCGCGGCTGGAGCGCGGCCAGCCGCGGCCCCACCACGTCGTCGTCGATGTGGTCGGCGACGTAGTCGGCGATCGCCGCGAACGACTCGGCCGCGCCCGGTGAGTTGTTGATCAGGAACTCTTCTCGCAGCCAGGCGTCGGTGACCAGGCTCTCGTCGTGGACCAGCAGGCGCAGCTTGTTGTCGATACTGGAGCGAGACGTGTCGCGGAGCCGACCGCGGGTGGCGGCTCTGCGCTCCGCGCCCCACGGGATCAAGCCGATGCTTCCCACCAGCACCAACGCCTGCACTCGCTCGGGCCGCTCACACGTCACCGTCGCCACCGTGTGCCCACCCAGCGACGTGCCCACCAGCACCGCGTTGTCGGCGCCGATCAGGTCGAGGAACCCGTCGACGAAGCGGGCGTAGCCAGGAACCGAGTAGTCGGGGCCGTCACCCTTCTGGGCCAGGCCGTGGCCGGGCAGATCGATGGCATGGACGTTCCAGCCCGCGGCGGCCAGCACGTCGACGTTGCGGTTCCAACGGTCACAGCGCGCCCCCACACCGTGCACCAGCACCAGGTGACGGTCGCCGCCCGAACCCGCGGCCAGCACACGGGTGCCGACCCCGTTCACCGCAGCCGGGTACTGGATCATCTCAGACCTCCCTGCCCGCCTATTCGCTCGGCCTCTTGTACGAATATCTTGAGCACACTATGGCTGCGGAGCTTCGTGACACCTTCATCCGGGCGGGCGGGATCCGCACTCGCCTGATCGAAGCGGGCGACCCCGGTCGTCCCACCGTCGTGCTGGTTCACGACGGCGCTTACGGCACCGATTCGGCGTTGTGCTGGGAGGGTGTGATCCCTGAGTTGACCGACGGGTTCCATGTGGTCGCTCCCGACCTGATCGGTTGGGGCGGCACAGACAAGCTGTGCTACTTCGACCGCTCTCCCTACGACTACCGCCTCGAGCATCTGGCCGCGGTGTGCGGTGTGCTCGCGCTCGACGAGCCGGTCTTCTACGCGGGCAGCTCCTTCGGCGCCGAGTTGGTGGCCAGGGGGGTGGCCGAGCCTCAGTGGGGTTGGAACCCACGGGCCGCGGTGGCCATCACCGGCACCGGCGGGCGGCTGTACCGCATGCCGGGCGGTATCGAGCGCTTGAGCGACTACACCCCCAGCCTGGAGGCGGCCCGCCGGCTCACCGCCATGCTGGTTCATAGCATCGACGGCCTCGACGGCCACATCGAGCGCCGATTCACCAACAGCATGGCTCCGGGGCACTGGGAGGCCCTGAGCGCGCTGGGCCTGCGGAACCCGTCGGCGGAGCGAGTGGTGCGACCGGAGGACTGGCCGGAGCCGCTGCTGAGTTGCGATGTTCCCATCCTGTGGGTGGAAGGTGCTGATGATCCGCTGCTGGAGCAGGGCTGGGCGGCCAAGATGGCCGAGTTGGGCGACTCATTCGAGTCGGTGGTGGTACCCGGGGGCCACGAGCCCAACATCGAGCACCCGGCCGCCACCGGTCGGCTGCTCCGAGACTTCTTCGCCCGCCACTGACCCGCTAGATCCCGCCGCCCCGGCCGGGACCTAGCGCCAGCGGTCGTAGGCGGGGTCTTCTTGGAAGAAGGCGCGGTGGATGCCGTCGAAGGCCAGCCACTGCAAGTCGATGCTGGTGACCACCGCATCCATCACCGACCGCTGGGTGAACTCGTCGTTGGCGTAGCGCGACACCACCAGCGGGCCGATGTCGCCGTGGCCCTCCTCGATCTCGGAGGCGTGCAGCTCCCAGAACAGCAGGTCGGGCGCGCCCCGCTCGAATCCATAGTGCTCGACGAGGCCGTCGATGATGATGTCGTTGCGCCGGGCCGAAGCCCCCTCGATGAACGCGATGCCGGCGATGGCGGCCAGCCAGTCGCCCTTGTAGGCCAGGTAGTAGCGCCAGTGCATGAACGCCTTGCACTCGGGAATGGTCGGGCAGTTGTCGAGGTCGTCCTGGCTGAGGCCGAAGGCCTGGGCGTGTGTCAGGAACACATTGAGGTGACGCTCGGTGCCCGAATCGTGCCCGGCACCCTCTTCGAGGATCACGTCTTCGAAGAGGTGGTGGAAGATGTCGGGGTCCTCGGGGCATTTGGCGAAGATCGCGCAGTCGGCTTGCGGCGAGGGCCTCGGCGCGACCTGGTAGAAGTGTCGCAGGAACCCGGCGATGGCGGCTCTGGTGGCCTTTCCCGACCGGATGTCGGCCACCAGCGGGTGGTTCTTGATGTGGCGAGACTCGACCACCTCGTCGATCTCGGCCAGCAGTTCGGGCATGGGCTTGACGGCCATCAGATCCCCCTTCGTCGGTGCAGCGCACCGTGGCCCGGACAATACACCTAGCGTCCCGTCCCCCGTCGTGGTGTCGTGGAGTGCCGGAGGCACGCGAACGCACCCTGCCCGCGGCGCAAGGGGCTGACGAGGTTCACCGAGGAGCCTCATCAGCTGCTGATGGCGCTGGGAATCCCTATATCCCCGGCGTCCGGTAGCCGTCGGAACGCCACAGGATGGGAAAGTGGTTCTCATCCATCTCGTCGCCGGTGAGGTGGGCGTAGCGGGAATAGACGGGTCCGTTGCCGTCGGCGAAGCCGGCCCTCCTGAAGCGGGCCTCGCTGCTCGCGCAGTGCAGCACCAGCGACCGGCGGTGCCGGCCCGAGCGGTTGGGGCCAGAGCCGTGCCAGGCCCAACCGTGATGGAACGACCCGCCGCCCGCGGTCACCTCCACCGCCGCGATGTCCAGCTCCAAGCCCGCAGTCTCTGCTGCGGCCACCACGGGAGCCCGGTAGTCGTCGGGAGCGTGGAACTCTCCCATCGCGTCGGAGCCTGTCGGCCAGCGGTGCGACCCGCGGGCCAACTCCATCGTGCCGCCGGCCGCGGTGGTGTCATCGAGTGCGATCCAGCAGGAGAGCATCTCCGTCGGCGTGTACCACGACAGGTAGGCGTTGTCGCGGTGGAAGCCCAGCGAGCGGGCGCCGGGCGGCTTCCAGATCACGTTGTCCTGCACGATGCGGGCCCCGGGCCATCCGGCCAGTCGGGCCGCCGCCTCGCCCAGGCCGGCGTCCAGCACCACCGAAGCGATCAACCGGTCGGCCTTCCAGCCGTTGCAGATCTGCCGGGTCAGGGTGGGATCGCTGCTGCGGTGTTGCCAGTTGACCTCGTCGGGCGCGGTGCCCGTCTCGAAGTCGCCCCTGAACAGTCGCTCAAAGCGGTCCTTGAGAGGATCGATGAGACTGTTGTCGATCAGCGAATCGACGGTGACGAATCCGTCGGCGTGGAACCTCGCCTGATCATCGGCGGCCAACATCACTCCAGGCTACGCCTACCGCCCTCCCCGTTCGCGATCCGGTGAAGTGTCTGACTATTGTTCAGCGGACCGCGGGACAATCACGCTAGGGAGCGACGGTGGCCTCTGGGGGCAACATCAAGATCGGGCTGTTTCTCACCAACCAGCACCCGATTGGCACTGACCTGGTCGCCGCGACCAACGACCAACTCCGCATGGTCGCCGACGTGAGAGACCGCGGCTGGGACTCGATCTGGGCCGGGCAGCACTACCTTCCCGACGGGATGGCCATGCCGCAGTGTGTGCCGTTCGTGAGCCGCATCACCGCCGAGTCCGGGTCGATGGAGGTGGGGATCGGCATACTGCTGCTCGCGTTGCACAACCCGCTGGACGTGGCCGAGACCTGGGCCTCCATCGACGTGCTGTGCGGGGGCCGGTTGACTTTCGGGGTGGGGCTCGGCTACCGGGAAGTCGAGTACCGAGGCTTCGGCCTCGACCCCAAGTCCAAAGTGCGGCGCTTCGAGGCCAACCTGGACCTCATCAAGCGGCTCTGGACGCAGGAGAACGTGGACTCCGACCTGCCCTGGTGCCGCCTGGATTCGGCGACTCTCAACATCAAGCCCGTCCAGAAGCCGCGGCCGCCGATCTGGATCGCGGCCAACGCCCACCCGGCCGTGGAACGGGCCGCCCGCATGGGCGACGCCTGGCTGATCAACCCCCATGCCACCACCGAGACCATCTCCGAGCAGGCCGAGCTGTACCGAGCCACCCGCGCCAAGGAGGGCCTGGCGCCCGCCACCACCATGCCGGCGCTGCGGGAGATCTACTGCGCACCCACCCGGGCCCTGGCCATGGAGCGGGCCGCGCCCTACCTGCTCAAGAAGTACCGTCACTATGCGGATTGGGGCCAGCACAAGGCCCTGCCCGGCGATGAGGACTTCCGGGCCGGATTCGACGAACTGGCCGAGAGCCGCTTCATCGTGGGCACGCCCGACGACTGTCTGGAGAGGCTGCTCGGATGGCGCGACGAAATCGGTGTCGACCACTTCATCTTCCGCACCGACTGGGTGGGGATGCCCGTCGAAACCGCCATGCAATCGATCGACCTGCTCGACCGCGAGGTGGTGCCGGTGCTTCGAGCAGCCTGAGCACCGCGCCCCGTCCCGCTCCACCGCCAAGAACCTGGCCACCCGACAACCCCTCACACCCACCCACTTCCAAGGGAGAACATCAGACATGGTGAAGAAGACCATCATCAACCCCGACATCGGCACCGGTTGGAGTGCCCTGGCGACCTCCGAAGTGGGCGAGCTCGTCCACTCCGGCGGCGTAGTGGTGGAGGCCGGCGACCTCACGTTCGTGTACCTGTCGGGCCGGACCGCCACCGACGGCGACAGCGACGTGGTGGTGGGCGTGGGCGACATCGGCGAACAGACCCGTCAGGTAATCCGCAACCTGCTGTCGGCCCTGGAGCCCCTCGGCGGCACCATCGACGACATCGTGCGGGTGAGGGTCTACCTGACGCCCCCGTTCACCAAGGAGAAGTTCGGGGCCGTCCACGACGCCAGAGCCGAGTTCTTCAACAAGGACCACTACCCGGCCAGCACGCTGGTGATCGTCCACGAGCTGGCCCGCCCCGACGCCATGATCGAGATCGACGCCGACGCGGTGATCTCCAAGAAATGACGTGACTTCCGCCCTGGCGCTGCGGACCCCGCAACGATCATGAAGATCGCGCTCAACGTCCTGCAGCAGGGCCGCCTGTCGCACGGGCCCGAATGGTGGCGGTTGGCCGACCGGGCCGGGGTGGACGTGATCGGCCTGCCCGACTCGCCCGCGCTGGTGCGTGAGCTGTACGTGGTGGCCGCACTGTGCGCCCAGCAGACGTCGCAGGCCCGGATCATGACCTCGGTCACCAATCCGCTGTCACGCGATCCGTCGGTGACCGCCTCCGCGTTGTTGACGCTCGAGGAGGCAGCCCCCGGTCGGATCGCCTTCGGAATCGGCACCGGCGACAGCGCCCTGTGGGGCGTCGGTCTGCGCCCGGCCACCGTGGCTCAGCTGCGGGAGTACATCGTGGCCGTCAAGGCGCTGCTGCGGGGTGAGGAGGCCCACTACCAGGGCCGGAAGTTCCGTATGCAATGGTCCGACCTGCCTGTCGGCGCCGACATCCCGGTGATCGTCCCCGTCTCGGGTCCGAAGGTTCTGCGCATGGCCTGCGAAGTCTCCGACGGGATGCTGCTGTCGATGGGATTCGGGCCCCACAACGTGGACTATGTGCGTGAGCTGGTCACCGACGGCTGTGCGGCCGCGGGCCGCGATCCGGGTGAACTGGAGCTGTGGTGGAACTCCGAGATCGTGTTCGGCGACAGTCCCGAAGAGGCTCTCAGCCGCGGCATGGGCGTGGGCACCGAATGGTTGACCATGGGGTCGCTTGAAGGCAAGCAGATCCCCGACCACCTGAAGCAGGCGCTGTTGCAGTTCAACGCCGACACTCAGGACATCGCCGGGGACTACCAGGACGAGGGACGCCAGCGTGCGCTCATCGACAAGGCCCGAGAGCTGGGGCTGTATGACTGGCTGGTGGCCCGTGCTCCCGGCCTGTGGGGACGGCCCGAAGACATTGCCCGGCGCCTGCGCGAGCTGGAGGCGATGGGCATGGACCGTTGGATGTTCTACGTCGGGCGCAGCGAGACGGACCGCATGAACCAACTCCGTCTGATCTGCGACGGCGTGCTCCCGCTTCTCGACCTTGACTGAGCCGCGGCGCGACGCCACGGAGCCGCGACTTGGGGTGGCGCTGGCGTGCGGTCCCGCCGATGCCGTCGATCTAGCGGTCCGGGCTGAGCAGGCCGGGTTCGACAGCGTCTGGACCACCGAGTTCAGCTGGCGGTCGGCCACCGTTCCCATGGCCGCCATCGCGGTCGCCACCAGCCGGATCACAATCGGCTCGGCCATTGCCTACGCGCTGGGCCGCAGCCCCGCGATGCTGGCCGCCGAAGCCAGAGACATCGACGAAGTGAGCGACGGCCGCCTCATTCTGGGCTTGGGCAGCGCCCAACCATCACGTATCAGGGATTGGCTGGGCATCGACCCCACCGACGTGACCGGACGGGTAGCGGAGGTGGTCGAAGCGGTGCAGGCCCTTTGGCACATCGGCCCCGAGCCGGTGCAGTACCGCGGCCGTCATGTGAACGTGAGGGTGGCGGCCACCGCAGGGGCCTACCCGCCGAGATCGCCGCGGCTGCCGGTGCTGCTAGCCGCAGTGAACCCCAAGATGGTGCGGGTGGCCGCCTCGGTGGCCGACGGGCTGATAGCGCACCCCATCGTGGACGGTTCCGCCTTGAGGGATCTGGTGAAACCGCAACTTGAGGCTGCGGCCGTGTCTGTACACCGGAGCAGGGCTCCGATGGTGGTGGCCATGCTGATCGTCGTCGTCAACGACGATGAGGAGGCCGCCCGCCGCGACGCCGCGGCGCAGATCGCCTTCTACGCCCAGCACAACGCCTACGCGCCGCTGATGCGTCACTACGGCTTCGAGCGGGCGGCGGCCACCATCCGCGCCCAGGCCGCCGTCAACTTCTCGGCGGCGGTGTCGGCCGTGACCAACGAGATGATCGACCGTCTCGCCGTGGCCGGACCGGCACAGCGGGTGCGCCGACGGGTGGCCGAGCGGCTCGACGCCCGCGACTGTGACACCCTGATCCTGCATACCCCGTCGATGTTGATGTCGGACGCCGCGGCGAAGGCGTCGGGAGACTCGGGCCGAACCTACCGCGACCATGTGAGCCGGCTGATCGACGCGTTCACTCGTCGTCGAGGGTGAGGGGCTCGGCAGCTTCGGGGAACAGGTCTTGGTCGTGGGCGTGGCCGCGCCGGTACACGAGCACGTTGCGCCGGTAACGCAGGCACTCGTCGCCGTTCTGGTTCAACCCTCGGGTCCGCACCGTCACGATCCCGGCGTAGGGCCGTGACGCCGATGGCCGCACGGCCAGCACGATGCTCTCCGCGTAGAGGGTGTCGCCCACGAAAACGGGATGGGTGAACCGGACCTCGTCGAGGCCGAGGTTGGCCACTGCC
>JAJDZO010000031.1 GCA_022824605.1 Acidimicrobiia bacterium | reverse complement strand
GTCGCTGAGCTTGTTGGTCCAGTCCACCCGGTACTCGCCTTCGTAGTCGACGCCGGTGAGGCAACCGCCCTCCACCGCCGCCCGGCAGGCCTCAGCCACCGAGCCCGCGCCCATCAACGTTCCCCGCGATCCGGTGGTCTGGCCGGCGCCCAGCTCGCGGCTGGTGTCGACGTAGACCCTCACCTGCTCGGGCCGCACCCCGAGTTCCTCGACGGCCACCTGCAGGGCCACCGTGTGCACGCCCTGGCCCATCTCGGTCCAGCAGTGACGCACCTCGACGGTGGTGTCGGGCCCCGCGGGGGTGCCTTCCGGGTGGGCGGAGTCGGCCACGAAATGCACCACCGCCCGGCTGATCTCCTTGAAGCCGTTGCCGAGCCCCGAGTTCTTGAGGCCGAGACCGAGTCCGACGGCCTTGCCCGACGCCACCGCCTCGTCGTAGGCCGGCTTGATGGCCTGCAGGCACTCCATCGCGCCGAGGCTGCCGTCGTCCATGATCTGTCCGGGACCCCACACCGAGCCGGGCTGCACGGCGTTGCGGCGCCGGATCTCCCAGCCGCTGATCCCGACTGCGTCTGCCATCCGGTCGAGCACGCCCTCCATGGCGAACTGGGCCTGGTTGGCCCCGAAGCCCCGGAAGGCGCCGCACACGCTGTTGTTGGTGCGGGCCGCCACCGCCTCGACATCCACCACCGGCACCACGTAGGGACCGCAGGCGTGGCCGGCGGCTCGTTCGAGCACCTTCATCCCCACCGAGGCGTAAGGGCCGGAGTCGCCCAGCATCCTCGCTCGCAGCGCGGTGAGCCGGCCTTCGTCGTCGCAGCCCGCGGCCAGCTCGATGCGCACCGGGTGGCGCTTGGGGTGCACCAGCAGCGACTCCTCACGGGAGAACGTCGTCTTCACGGGACGGTCCAGCAGCCAGGCCGCCAGCGCAGTCTGGGTCTGGTTGGAGCAGTCCTCCTTGCCTCCGAAGGCGCCGCCGTTGGCGACCTGCTCCACCCACACTCGGCTGTTGTCGATCCCGAGCACGGCAGCCACCTGGTCGCGGTCGTCCCACACTCCCTGGCCGCCGGAGAACACGTCGAGGCCGCGCTCGCCGTCGATCACTTTGGGCACAGCCAACGTCGACTCGGGCTCCAGGAAGGCCTGTTCCACCCGCTGGGTCTGGAACGTCTCGCGCACCGTGTGCGCCGACGCGGCCAGAGCGTCGTCCACATCGCCGCCCCGAGCGTAGGTAGACACCGACAGCACGTTGCCGTCGAGTCCCCACACGGCGTCGTCGGCGCCGTCGGCCACGGCCGCGGCCGGGTCGGTGATCGGGGCCAGCGGCTCGTACGTCACGTCCACCAGTTCTGCCGCCCGGCGGGCCGTGTCACGACTGTCGGCCACCACCAGCGCCAGGATGTCGCCCAGGTACGAGGTGCGGCCCCCGACCGGGATGAACACCGGCCAGTCCTTGTGGATCAGCCCGATGCGCAGATCGCCGGGCACGTCGGCTCCGGTGAACACTGCGGTCACGCCGGGCACAGCTTCGGCCCGGCTGGTGTCGATGGACACCACGTCGGCGCGGGCGTGCTCGGCGAGATGCACCGCGCCGTGGAGCATTCCCGGGGCGGTCATGTCGTCGATGTAGAGCTTGTCGCCCAGGGCCAGGTCGGCGGCCTCGTAGCGGGCGGCTCGTGATCCCACCCCGCGGGCCACCTCCACGGCGGTGCCGTCGGAGCCGATCCCGTCGGCGCCGGTGGCCAGCATGTCCACCGCGTCGAGGATCTTGAGGTAGCCGGTGCAGCGGCACAGATGAGCGCCGAGATGGCGTGAGGCCTGATCGCGGGTGAGGTTGGCGCCCTTGCTGTCGATCAGCGCCTTGACCCGCATCAGGATGCCAGGCGTGCAGAAGCCGCACTGCACCGCTCCGGCCGCGCCGAAAGCGGCTGCGAACCGGTGGCGCTCATCGGCGCTGAGGCCCTCGGGTGTAACGATCTGCGCGCCCTGGGCCTTCTCCAGCGGTATCTGGCACGCCACCCTGGCCTTGCCGTTGAGCAGCACCGTGCAGCAGCCGCACTGCCCCGACGGCGAGCAGCCGTCCTTGGCCGCCACCAGCCCGAGTTCCTCCCTCAACGCTGCCAGCAGGTGGGGATGGTCGCCGACCCGCACGGTCGAGCCGTTGCACACGAACTCGGTGGCGGTCGGCGCCGCGGCATCGGTCCGGTCTTGAAGATCAGTCACGGCAGACGACCCGCGGCAAGCATCGATTTCACGCCCGCACAATACACACATTCCCCCTTCGGAATCACCCCCCGATTCTCCCCGCCAGGCATCGACAGCGTTGCCCTCGAGTTGCTCCACGCCGCGAGTCGGCGCACGCCCGGCTTGCGAGCCGGGTGGAGGCACGCCAGGGTTCCCAGGTCCGTGTCGCGCGAATTGCCGGAGTCACGCGCATTCGTTGAGAAGGAGCAGCCCGTGCCACCACCACGCCTGCAGGGGCAGTGAGCAGTAGGCGACAGCTTTGACGGTGCCCAGTCCGACGCAGTGGGCCCATCCCATCGACACGGTGATGCACACCACCGCGACGGTGAAGCTCCAAGGGGTGTTGAACCACAGGTCCCAGCCAACGGCGCTGTCGTAGAGTGCCGGAAACATCTCGCCTGGGCGTTCGCATGCCAGCCCTTTGAACGACAAGCCTCCGGCCCCGATGACTGTGGTGCTGGCTGCGGTGGCGGCCGCCCAGACGCCCGTCCCGATGGCGGTGGCCTTGAATCGTCCCTGGTGGTGGAGCAGGGTCCGTTGTCGGCAGATCACCTTGACGAACTCGGCGACGCCGTCGACTGCGGCTCTTACCAATTGCATCCCGTGGTGGCCCAGGTATAGGGGTTGTTGACGGCGTGCCGGCGCCCTGGCAAAAAACAGGTTCTTGTGTCCGCGTTTGCGAACACGGTCGACAGCATCGCGCTGGTGGCACTCGGTTTGCAAGGACTATTTCGTCCAAGCGACGACGCTTGGTCAGGTGGCGACGCTTACGTTGATGGTGTGCCAGCCTTCGGCGCCGTTGGGGGCGGGATCGACCGGGATGGGGCTCTGGGTCATGCCGTCGCCGTCGGTGGCCCGCACCTGGATGCGGTGGCGGCCCGCGGTGGGCGTCCAGGAGCGGTGCCATTGCACCCAGCTCTCGTCTCCCAGGGCTTCGCCGAGCTCGCAGGGCAGCCAGCCCTCGTCGTCGACGTTCACCTCGACCCGTTCGATGCCGCGGGTCGGCGCCCACGCGATGCCGGCTATCGGGGTGGTCTCGCCGGCCACCAACCCCCGGCCCGCGGCGGGCACGTCGATGCGGCTCTGGGTCTTCATCGGACCCTCCTTCGACCATCCCCGCGGCACCCAGTAGCCGTCGAAGCCGTCCCAGGTGGTGAGGTGGATCTCCTCGAGCCACTTGACGGCCGAGACGTAGCCGTAGAGGCCGGCCACCACCAGCCGGGCCGGGAAGCCGTGGTTGGTGGGCAGGAACTCGTCGTTCATGCCGATGGCCAGGATGGCGTTGCGCCCGTCGTACACCACCGGGGTGGGGAAGCCCGCCGTCCAGTCGTCCACCGAACGGCCCACCACCTGATCGGCGCCCGGCTGAACCCCGGCCCGGTCCAGCAGCACCGACAGCGGAACCCCGGTCCAGATCGCGTTGCCTACCAGGTCGCCGCCCACCCGGTTGGACACGCACGACAGGGTGATCACCTGATCGGAGAGGTCCATGGCCTGGATCTCATCGAAGGTGAGCTCGTAGGGATTGTCGACCATTCCACCGATACGCAGCCGCCAGTCCGCTGGATCGACCTGGGGAACCCGGCCGAACGCGGTGTCGATCCGGTAGAAGCTGGCGTTGGGCGTCACATACGACGACACACCGGGCACTTGGCTGTCCAGCGTGCTGAGAGCGGCCACCTGCTCCTGCACCGACGGCCCGACCGGCGCCGGCGCGGTGGTGCTTGTGGTAGAGGTGCTGGTGCTAGTGCTGGTGCTGGAACCGGGGGCGGCGGCCTGCGTGGTGGTCGGGGGCGGCGCAGACGTCGTGGTTGCTGGCGTTCTCAGGGTGTTGGCCTCCAGGAACTGCTCGGCGGCGGACTGTCCTCGCAGAGCCCTGCCCAGACCGACCATGGCCAGCGCGGCTGCGCCCGCGCCAACGGCGTAGGCGAAGAAGGCTCGCCGCGTTCCGGTGGTGCCTGCGAGTTCGGGCGGCGCTGCGGCGGGCTCCGGCTGCTCTGGCGCCGACGGGACGCTGGAGCGGACCGTAACGGCGCTGGCGGTCAGGCGGCCAGTGAGCAGCAGGGTGGTGGCCGCGGCCAGCGCGGCGGCCGCCAGCCCCACCGTCCACGATGTGACGGCTTCGCTGATCGGGTTGCGGGCCGTGGCCCATCCTCCCAGCAGACCGAACAGCGCGAACCCGGCGAGAGTCACCCGTGGGCGGCCGTGGGCCGCGTACCGCCCGAGCAGCCCGCCGAGTGCCAGCGACACCACGATGATGCCCACGGTGAGCAGGGTCTTCTGGCTGGCACCGAAGTTGGCGATGCTGAACCGCACCACATCGCCGGGCGTGTAATCGCTGAGCAGTTCGCTCACCGCCACCACCAGCGACGGGGTGGACTCGGAGGCTCCCTCCATCAGCTCGCCGAACCCCAGACCGACGGCCGCACCGGCGGTTCCGGCCAGTGCGCCCATCAGCGATGTGGCTGCGCCCGGCCGGCTGGCCATGCGTATGTCGTCTGATTGCGGATCGGTCACTGAAGCCCCCTCGGCCGTGTGGATCGACTCATTCGCGCTGCGAGAGCGTACGCCTACCTTGCGACCGCCGCGGGTGAAATCTGCGGGATCGTCGACGGGATTCACTGCGTCGCGTGGACCCGTCGCCCGCTCACACCGGCGAGCACCTCGACATTGAGCGGGCAAGATCGGCCGCGTTCGGCCATAGTGAACGCATGGAGGAGGGGTTCTGGTGCCGATGACTCGCCGGTGAGCGGCGCGACCGACCTGCGTCGCTGGGGCTGTGACGATCACGTCGCTGCGGCGGTGGAGCCCGGAGCCCGGCTCGGCCGGGTGGTGCAGGTGGATCGGGGCGAATGCGACGTGGTGACCGCTCAGGGCATGGTCCGCGCCGGTTCGGATTCCGTGCGTGCCCAGGCCGAGACCGCACCGGTCACCGGCGACTGGGTGCAAGTGAGCGGCCCGCCGTCAGCTGAGCTGATCAGCCGGGTGCTGCCCCGCACCACCGCGCTGGCGAGGCGCGACCCGGCTGAGCGTGACATCGAGCAGGTGCTGGCGGCCAACTTCGACATCGTGGGCATCGTCGCCGGGCTCGACCGGCCCCTTCCGCCGGGGCGCTTCGAGCGCATGCTGGTGATGGCACGCGACAGCGGCGCTTCGACGGTGATCCTGCTCACCAAGGCTGACCGTGCCGCGGACGCCGCAGCGTCGGCGGCAACGGTGCGGGCCGTGGCCGGTGATGTCGATGTGCTGACGTTGAGTGCTCGGCGCGGTGTGGGCCTGGACGACCTCCGATCCCGTCTCGGCTCCGGCCGAACGCTGGCTCTGGTGGGGGCCAGCGGATCGGGCAAGTCGACCCTGGTGAACGCTCTGGCCGGAGCTGAGGTGGCCGCTACCGCGCAGGTCCGCCCGACGGATCGCAGGGGTCGCCACACCACCGTGGCCCGCCGACTGGTGCTGCTGCCCGGCGACGGCGGACTGGTGCTCGACACCCCCGGAGTGCGAGCCCTGGGACTCATCGACGCCCAGGAGGCGCTGACTCGCGTCTTCGACGACATCGAGGATTACGGGCGCGAATGCCGGTTCGCCGACTGCGCCCACGGCGCCGAGCCCGACTGTGCGGTGACCGCGGCCACTGAGAGCGGCGAGATCGACCCCCGACGGGTGGAGCGCTTCATCGCCTTGCGCGACGAAGTGGAGCAGCAGCAGATCCGTGAACAGCAGCGGGCTAGGACCGCGTCTCGGGGTCGCCGCTGAGCCTCGGGCATCACCGACCGGACCACGGCCGCGTCACGCCAGTTCGATGGCTCGAGTCCGTACCTGCCGGGCTATCCGACGCTCACGCTGATGGTGTGCCAACCCTCGGCGCCGTTGGGTCGGGGCCGCACCGTCTTCTCGCTCTGGGTGTAGCCGCTGCCGTCGGTGGCGCGCACCTGGATCCGCCGGCGGCCACCGCCCGAGGGCGTCCAGTCCAGGTGCCACTGCACCCAGCTCTCGTTGCCCAGCGCCTGGCCCAGCCGGCACGGTTGCCAGTCTCCGTCGTCGATCTTCACCTCGACGCCTCGGATGCCCCGGGTCGGCGCCCAGGCGATGCCGGCCACCGGAATGGTCTGGCCGCTGCGGACCTTGGCGCCGTCCCTGGGGAGGTCGATGCGGCTCTGGGTCTTGATCGGACCCTGCTTGGACCACCCCCTCGGCACCCAGTAGCCGTCGAATCCGTCCCAGGTGGTGAGGCGGATCTCCTCGAGCCACTTCACCGCCGACACGTAGCCGTACAGTCCGGCCACCACGATGCGGGCCGGGAATCCGTGGCGGATCGGCAGGGGCTCGTTGTTCATGCCGATGGCGAGGATGGCGTTGCGGCCGTCGTAGGCCGCGGCGGTGGGGAAGCCGGCGGTGAAGTCGTCCACCGAACGTCCCACTATCTGCTGGGCGCCGTTCTGCACACCGGCCTGCTGCAAGAGCTCGTAGAGGGGGATGCCGGTCCAGATGGCGTTGCCGACGAGGCGGCCGCCCACCTGATTGGACACGCACGACAGGGTGATCACGTAGTCGGCGAGGCGCATGGCCCGGATGTCCTGGTAGGTGAGTTCGTAGGGGTTGTCGACCAGGCCGGTGATGCGCAGGCGCCAAGAGTCCGGGTCGACCTGGGGGATGCTCAGCGCGGTGTCGATGCGGTAGAACTCGCTCTTGGGCGAGATCGGGGTGACGTAGGGCGAGATTCCCGCCACCTCGTCGTCGAGGGTGTCGAGATGCGCCACCTGCGGGTACCGCGACTGCGCCCGTGGCTGCGTGGTGGTGGTGGCCGGCTCGGGCTTCTCAGTGGTTGTTGTCGTTGTTGTCGTCTCGGCAGGGGGTTCGGTGGTGGTCGTGGTGGTTGTGGGCTCCGGCGGCTGTGTGGTGGTGGGCTCGGGCCTCTCGGTGGTGGTGGCGGCGGCGGGCTCGGGTTGGGTGGTGGTTGCCGGCTGTTGTGGAGGCTGTGTGGTGGTGGCCGCGGGTTGCTCGGCCGGTTGTGCGGTGGTGGTTGTGGTCGTCTCTTCGGACGGCTGGGCCGCGACCGTCACCGATTCGTCTGGCGGCTGTGTGGTGGTGGCGGGTTGCTCGGCTGGTTGCGTGGTGGTGGTTGTGGGATCGCCAGGAGCCTCGATGATCACCTCTTCGGGGATCTCTATGCCCTCGGGAATATCGATTCCTTCCGGGATGTCGATTCCTTCCGGGATGTCGATGCCCTCGGGGATGTCTATGCCCTCTGGGATGTCGATTCCCTCGGGAACATCGATGGCGGTGTTCGCGTCCGCGGTCGGGGCCCCACCGGCAGCTTCATCGGCGGCGACGGTCGTTCTCGGCGGCAGCGCATACGTCTCTCTGGCCTGCTCGGCCGCGGAAGGCCCCCTCAAGCCCCGACCCAGCCCGACCAGGCTCAGAGCCGACACTCCCGCGCCGGCCGCGAAGCTGAAGAACGACCGGCGCGTGCCGGCCGACTCCTCCTGGGTGGCCGCGGCGCCGGCCGCTGCGCCCGCCGTGCTCTGGCGCCACGCCGACGCCCGGCGCACCAGGAACAGCGTGACGGCTGCGCCCAGCGCGGCGGTGGCGACGGCGACCAGCCAGGAGGCGGCTGCGGGACTCAGCGGGTTGCGGGCGGCGGCCCACCCGCCGATCACCCCGAAGAGCGCAAAACCGGTCACCACGGCCAGACGGCGGCCATGAGCCTGCATCCGGGCCACAAGACCGCCGATCGCCAACGCCACGATCACGATCCCCACCGTCAGCACCGTCTTCTGGCTGGTGCCGATGTTGGCGATGCTGAAGGCCACTACATCGCCGGGCGTGTAGTCGGTGACCACCTCGCCCACCGCGATGACCAGCGAAGGGATGGTGTCGCTGACGCCCTCGATGAACTCGCCGAAGCCCAGCGCGACCCCGGCGCCCAACATCCCCGCCACGAAACCCGCCAGACCGAGTGGCCTGCGCCCTCTGCTCGGCTGTTGGTCTTCAGATTCAGACTCGGCCATCGAGGCGATTGTACGCTCCGAGCCGATGGTTGTTCGGTTCGATGAGGGGCTTGCCGGCTTCGCTGACGAGGTGCGCACCTGGCTCGAAGAGCACCTCGTCGGCGAATTCGCCCGGTACCGGGGCTGCGGCCTCTTCGGACAGGACGACGTGCCGGTCGAGGTGCAGATCGGCTGGGAGCGCGAGCTGGCGGCGGGCGGATGGCTCGGCCTCGACTTCCCGCCCTCGATCGGCGGGCGGGGCTGCACTCTGGCCGAGCAGGTGGTGTTCTTCACCGTGTACACCGAGGCCCGCGCCCCCGGTCGTCTTCCCAACGTGGGGGTGATGCTGCTCGGGCCGACCCTGATGGCGTTCGGATCGACCGAGCAGCAGCAGCGGTTCGTGCCGCCGATCCTGGCCGCCGAGGAACTGTGGTGCCAGGGCTACTCCGAACCCGGCGCGGGCAGCGACCTCGCCGGCGTGGCCACCACCGCCGCCCTCCGATACGGCCGGTGGGTGATCAACGGCCAGAAGGTGTGGACCTCGCTGGCCCAGCACGCCGACTGGATCTTCATGCTGGCCCGCACCACGCCCGGCTCGCAGCGCCACGCCGGCCTCAGCTGCCTGCTCGTGCCCATGGATCAGCCCGGAATCGAGGTCCGACCCATCGTGCAGATCAACGGCGGCGTGGAGTTCAACGAGACGTTCTTCGACGACGCCGGCACCGACGCCTCGATGGTGGTGGGCGGCGCGGGCAACGGCTGGAGGGTGGCCATGGGCACCCTCGCCTTCGAGCGGGGGGCGAGCACCCTGGGCCAGCAGCTCAGCTTCCGCCAAGAGTTCGACGCCCTGATGTCGGAGGCTCGAGGCTCCGCGCGCATCGGATGCGACGTGCTGCGCTCAGAGCTGGTGCAGAGCCACATCGAGCTGGAGATCATGCGCTACAACCAGCTGCGCCTGCTCACGTCGCTCACCCACGACCGGCTCGGCGGACCGGAGCAGTCCATCGGCAAGCTGTACTGGGCGTCGTGGCATCAGCGGATGGGGGAGCTGGCCACCAGAGTCCGGGGTGCGGCGGCGATGGCGGCGGACCGGGCTGATGGCGCCCACGCCGGGGAGGCCGGACTCGACTACCGGCTAGATCGCTGGCAGCGGACCTTCCTGTACTCGCGGGCCCACACCATCTATGGGGGTAGCAATGAGATTCAGCGGAATGTCATAGGAGAGCGGGTTCTGGGTCTGCCTCGGGAGCCGCGTTGAGAAAGTGTTCGTCCCGGTATTGTGCACGTCACTTATTGTGCAGGTCACTGCGGGTCGCTGATTGCTAGGAGGACCGATGGGACGTATCGCCAACACTTGGAGGCTGGCCAAACTCTCCTGGGGGGTGCTGAAGCAGGATCGGGAACTGCTGTGGATGCCGGTGCTGTCGTTTCTGGTGTCGATAGTTGTGATCGGGGTCGTTCTCGTGCTCCTTGCCGTAACCATGTCCACCGAGTCATCGCACGGGCAGACCACCATGGAGTTCAACCCGGCGATGATCGTGGCATTCGTCGTCGGTGCGTTGTTGCTGGGCGTGGTGGCGGTGTTCTTCAACGGAGCCTTGGTCGCCGGCGCCCATGAGCGGCTCACCGGCGGCGACCCGACGGTGCGAAGCGCCATCGGGAGGGCCTTCGCCCGCATCCCCGGACTGGTTCCCTGGGCGATCATCACCACCACCGTCGGGCTGGTCCTTCAGGCCCTGAGGGAAAGGGCCGGCGGGCTGGGACGCATCGTCACCGGCCTGCTGGACATGGCCTGGGAGGTGGTGACCTTCCTGACCGTGCCCGCCATCGTCATCGACGACCTGGGAGCGATTGCCGGTCTCAAGCAGTCGGCGTCGTTGTTGCGGCGCACCTGGGGCGAGAACATCGCGGCCCGGGTCGGGTTCGGCATCCTCGGCGCTGCTCTGATGATTCCCGCGGCGGCCGTGATCGGGCTGTCAGTGGCGTCGGGCTGGCAGGTGCTGATGACGGTCGGGATCATCGTGGCCTCGGCTTGGGCGGCGCTGGTCTTGGTGGTGCTCACCGCGCTGAACGCCATCTTCCAGACTGCGCTCTATCTCTACGCCACCACCGGCACCGCCCCTGCCGGATTCGAGCAGGCGTCCCTGGAGGAGACCTTCGCCCACAAGTAGCCGACCGTGGCCCGGCCGGCCCTGCGGCGTGGTCCGGCCTCCTCAGGCGATTCTGTCCACCAGGCCCCACTCCAGCGCGGTGGCGGCATCGAGTTCGGCATCGGTGAGAAGCCACTCGAGCGTGCGCTGGCGTCCGATGCGCGCCGGGATGCTGACCGTGCCTCCCGCTCCCGGAATCAGGCCCATCGTCAACTCCGGCAGCCTGAACCTGGCCCGTTCGGTGGCGGTGACCGTCGCACAGAACGCAGCCAGCTCCACGCCCGCGCCCACGCAGGTTCCGTCTACGGCCGCGGTGATCCGCTCAGCGACGGCGGCCAGCCACGGGGCCGCGTTGGCCCGGCTCCGGATGAGATGCGCGGCCGTGGGATCGGCCACTGTGCCGAACTCGGCGGGGTCACCCCCGGCAGAGAAGTTGCCGCCCGCGCCGGTGAGCACTATGGGGCGGTCGTCGGCGCTGGCCTGCAGTGCTTTGAGGACGTCCACGAGTTGGTCGCGCATGGCTGCGTCGAACAGGTTGAACAGTCGGGGACGGCTGAGCGTCACCGTCACCGACGAGCCGTCGTCGGTCACTTCGATGCGGGGCTGATCGAGATCGCGCCGGGTTCTGCGGCCCTGTTGCGCCAGCCACCGGGCGTGTTCGGGGCCGGCCTGGAGGGTGGCGTAGGCGAGGCTCTCCACCATCAGCGCATCAGCGAGGGGGCGCTCATTTGCACGTCGCAGCGTCTGGGCGGCCACGACGGCGGCTTGCGGGTTGGCTCGCAGCCCTTCTAGGGCAGCGCCGGGATCGTCGAGCGCGAGGTCCCAGGCCTCGCCCCCGGCCCCCACTGCGACCGACACCAGCGGGAGCGCGGCCAGCGCTGAGCCCACGTCGTCGGCGGGATCGTCGCCCACGTCCACCACCACCGCAGGCATGCCCGTGGCGGCTGCGATCCCGTCGAGCGCCAGCCGGTCGAAGTCCACCGAGGCGACCGCGGCCCGGATCTCCTCCAAGGGCCAGATCTCTGCGCGCACGGCTAGTGCTCTGTCCACAAACGTTTGCGCGCGTGGTGGGTGTGGTTGGGTTTCATGCTGCTTGTGCGGCTGGGATGCCCCATCGGCGTCCTCGCTGGGAGCGGACTCGGG
>JAJDZO010000408.1 GCA_022824605.1 Acidimicrobiia bacterium | reverse complement strand
CTAACAAGCGAACGGCACCAGATCCGCTCGACGGACTCACTGAGTCGGAGTGGCGAAAGCTCGGAGCGCGACTCGGGGAGGCCCGGCGTCACATCGGGCTTCTCCAAGATGATGTGGCTGGAGTACTTGACCTATCAAGATCTGCCGTCTCTGCGGTTGAGCGCGGCGAACGCCGCGTCGCACCTCTGGAGGTACGTAGGTTGGCACGGTTGTATCGACGTCCCGTCGAGTGGTTTCTGGACGAAGAAGTGGCGTTGCCAGATTCACTCCTACGCGCCACTGAGAATTTGGCCACTAAGAACAAGATGCAAGTTATCAGGTCTGCTGAGATCTTGGCAGGCGCTGCCCGCCTGTAGCGACATCCAACGGAGGGTGAGGGTATGGATTCTAGTGTCGATCTGACTCTCGCCGAATATCAACGGCGGGCACAGTTGACGGACCGCATACCTACAAGAGATGAGAGTGGTGTCGACCCGAAGCTAGTCTTACTGCTCGGCCTCGCAGGTGAGATCGGAACTCTGCTCGCAGGTTACAAGAAATATCTGCGAGACGGTTCGGCATATGAACTTTTCCCCGACAACGTTGAGGAAGAACTCGGAGATATCCTGTGGTATGTCGCGAATGCAGCTGCAAAACTCGACCTATCGCTGGAAAGAATCGCCGAGTCCAATATTGCAAAAGTAACCGATAGATGGCCTAGCCAGCAAGACAATACGCGACCCACGCGAACAGCCGAGGAGCATTTTGATTCACTCTGTTCCCCAGAAGAACAGTTGCCGCGTGAGTTCGAAGTCGAGATTCGTCCGGTCACACACCCTGACTCACCTGAGCCAAAGATCCAAGTCATTTGGAAGGGAGAGGTAGTTGGCGACCCTCTGGGTGACAACACCTACGATGACAGCGGATATCGCTTTCATGATGTGTTTCATCTAGCGAATGCTGCCGTTCTAGGTTGGTCACCGGTTGCTCGCGGGACGTTGTTCAAATGCAAGCGCAAGAGTGATACACGTATTGACAGTGTTGAGGATGGTGGCCGAGCGATAGTAGTTGAGGAGGGCATCGCAGCGTATGTGTTCGAATATGGACGACAACACAACAATCTCAACAACGTAGATGGCTTGGATTATCGGGTTCTGAGGACCTTTAGAATCCTGACATCAGGTCTTGAAGTGCAAGCTCGTCCGCTGTGGGAGGTAGAGGAAGCTATATTCCAAGGTTTCGCAGCATGGCGTCAGATCAAAGAGGCTGGAGGTGGCCTATTGCGGGGCAATCTCACTGATCGAACGCTGGTCTATGTGAAAGCCTCTAACGCCGCATGAGGACGAACACCAAGAAGGCCGAACGGGATCCTTACAGCAATCGTGATGTTGGTCTTGACGGGTTGCGCCCTTCGGAACGGGCGAGCTTGCAATGATGCAGAAGCGTAAGCTGATTGAAGTGGCGTTGCCGCTGGACGCTATCAATGCGGCAGCAGCTACAGAGAAGTCGATTCGGAAGGGGCATCCGTCGACGCTTCATCTGTGGTGGGCGCGAAGGCCGCTGGCGGCGTGTCGGGCAGTGTTGTTCGCTTCTCTAGTCGACGATCCATCGTGCGACTCCTCGCTAACTGCGGCGGAGCAGGAGCGTCGACGCAAGGAGTTGTTTGGGCTGATTGAGGAACTGGTCCGGTGGGAGAACACCAATGATCCTCGGTTGCTGGCCCATGCCTGGGCAGAAATCGAGGCGTCCTGCGGGAGCGGCGTGCCGGCGGTGCTGGATCCGTTTGCTGGTGGCGGGTCGATCCCTTTGGAGGCACAGCGACTGGGCCTGAGGGCGTATGCCGGAGACTTGAACCCGGTGGCGGTGCTCATCAACAAGGCTCAGGTAGAGATTCCGCCTCAGTTCGCGGGACGCGAGCCCATACACACGGTCGCGGGGCAGGCCAGCGCTCTTGACTCTTGGGAGCGTGCGGCAGGCCTGGCCGCCGATGTGCGGCACTACGGCCAGTGGATGCGGGAACAGGCCGAGGCCCGCATCGGCCACCTGTACCCGAGCGTCACGCTTCCCGCCGAGGACGGAGGTGGAGACGCCACCGTCATTGCCTGGCTGTGGGCTCGCACCACGCCCTGCCTGAACCCCGCCTGCGGCTCCACCATGCCGCTGCTCAACTCGTTCGCGTTGTCGAGGCGCAAGGGCAGGGAGGCCTGGCTCGAGCCGGTCCCCGACAGTGCGACGAGGCAGATCACCTTCCGGATCAGGCGCGGACTCGGCTGCCCCCAGGGCGGAACCGTAACCCGGAGCGGGGCCACATGCTTGGCCTGTGCGGCCGCGGTACCGCTCAAGGACGTTCGAGCCGCGGGCAAGGCGCGCGGGTTGGGCTCACAACTCGTCTGCATCGTGGCCGAAGGGGATCGCAAACGGATCTACGTGCCGGCAAATGACGATCATCGCCGAGCATCACAAGTGGAGCCGCCCACTAACCCGCCCTCGGGAAGCCTGCCGCACAACCCGCGAGCGATCACCGTTCCGAACTACGGCGTTAGGCAGTGGGCAGAGTTGTTCACAGCCCGCCAGCTCACCACGATGTGCACCTTCGCTGACTTGGTGGCCAAGGCTCGCGAGCGAGTGCTGGCCGACGGAAGCGACGAGTCGTATGCCGACGCGATCGCCCACTACCTCAGCCTGGTCATCGGACGCCTGGCCAACCGCAGTTCGAACCTGTGCTTCTGGAATCCGGGACGTGACACGATCGAACAGGTCTTCGCCCGCAACGCCCTGCCGATGGTATGGGTCTACGCCGAAGGCAACCCGTTCTCCAACTCCTCCGGCAACTTCCTTGGCCAGCTCGAGTACTTGGTGGCGGCGCTTGAAAGGGTCCCAGCGCAAGGCCGCGGATATGTGAAGCAACTTGATGCTCGCCAACCACACGACCCAGAGCGTCGAGTGATGGTGTTCACTGATCCTCCGTACTACGACAACATCCCCTACGCCGACCTTTCGGACTTCTTCTACGTGTGGCTGCGTCGCTGCCTGAAGAACATCTACCCGGACCTGACGAGCCGGCTACTGGCACCGAAACAGGAGGAGTTGATTGCGGAACCGGCTCGTCAGGGCGACTGGAACTCTGCGGCCGCTTTCTTCGAGGAGGGGTTGAGGGAGGCTTTCGCGGCCGCTCTCGACGTTCAGGACGACGACTATCCGCTCATCATCTTCTATGCCTTCAAGCAATCCGAGGACACGGGCGACGGTGCGGGACGCGTGTCCACGGGCTGGGAGACCATGCTGGAGGGTCTGCTCGACTGCGGCGTGACCATCACCGGCACCTGGCCGATCCGCACCGAGCAGCCTGGAGGGCTGCGGGTGGTGGGACGTGCCGCCCTCGCCTCGTCCATCGTGCTTGTCTGCCGCAGACGAGCAGCGGACGCTCCCCTCACGACCCGGCGAGACTTCCTGTCATCGCTCCACGGCGAGTTGCCGGAGGCCTTAAGGCTGATGCAGCAGGGCAACATCGCCCCGGTCGACCTCGCCCAAGCATCCATCGGCCCCGGCATGGCGGTTTTCTCGCGGTACCGCCGGGTAGTGGAGGCCGACGGCGGATCGATGTCGGTGCGCGACGCGTTGGCCGCGATCAACCGGGCGCTAGACATCGTGCTGGCCGAGCAGGAAGCCGACTTCGATGCCGACACCCGTTGGGCGATCGCCTGGTACAGCGAGTTCGGATTCGACGAGGGATCCGCGGGAGTGGCCGAGACCCTAAGCAAGGCCAAGAACACCTCCATCGACGGCCTGGTCCGGGCGGGCATCCTCGAACAGCAGGGCAACGCCTGCCGCCTGCTGGGCCGGGACGAGCTGGATGAGGACTGGACGCCAACAACCGATGAGCGGCTCACGGTGTGGGAGGTGACGCAGCATCTGATCCGCAGGCTGGAAAACGAAGGCGAGATGTCCGCCGGCGATCTGATGCGCTCGGTGGGCGGCCTGGCCGAGCCAGCGCGCGAGCTTGCCTACCGGCTATACCACCTGTGCGAGCGCAAGGGCTGGACCCCCGACGCGCTCGCCTACAACGGCCTGGTCGCAGCCTGGCCCGAACTCAGCCGCCTGGCCGACAAGGCCCCCGAGGGTCAGGTTTCGCTCGGCTTCACGGGCTGATCGCGACGGACTGTGGGGAACGGACGGGGGCAACTGTCGCACGCGTGGGATAGAAGTAGGGGCCGTGGCACTCTCCAACTATGAGCGGGTCGGCAAGGCGGTGGCGTTGCTGGGTGAGGGTCTGGCGCCGTTCGTGGCCCGCGAATGCCGCGCACAGTTCGGCAACGACTGGACGACTGGCGTGCAGCGGGCCAACACCCGGGGCCCGGGCCGGCCCCGACCGGTCAACCCCACGGACGCACAGTTCCTCCTGAAGGTCATGTGGGAGGAATGGAACACGACCTTCTCCAAGAAGCTCTCCCGTAACGACCGCAGCTACGTCTCGGAGTTGCAGACGGTGCGCAACTCGTGGGCCCACAACGACAGCTTCTCCACCGACGACGCCCTTCGGGGCCTGGACACGGCCAAGCGCCTGTTGGAGTCAGCGGGCGCGGGGGCACAGGCCAACCAGGTGGACCGGCTCCACGGGGAACTGCTGAGGCTCAAGTTCGACGAACAGGCCCGCTCCGCCAGCCGGCGGGCCGCTAACACCCAGAACGCAGGTACGCCGTCGGCGGGGATCCCCGGCTGGCGGAGCGTGATCGAGCCCCACGACGACGTGTCCACCGGCCAGTTCCGGCTGGTCGAGTTCGCGGCCGACCTGCACAAGGTCTGGCGGGGGGAGGCCGCGTCCGAGTACGGCGACCCAGTCGAGTTCTACCGACGGACATACATCACCGAGGGGCTTGCCAGCCTGATCGTCGGCGCCGTTCGATGCTTCAGCGGCGAAGGCGGCGATCCCGTAGTGCAGCTTCAGACCAACTTCGGCGGCGGCAAGACCCACTCCCTGATCGCCCTCTACCACCTGGCGGGCGGCACCCCGGCCCCGCAACTCAAGGGCGTGGAGGACCTCCTGGCTGCCCACGACTTGGGGCTGCCAACGGAGCTGGTGCGCCGAGCGGTGCTGGTCGGGCATCAACTCGGGCCGGGCGACACCAACACCAAGGACGATGGCACGGTCGTCCGCACCATGTGGGGCGAACTGGCCCACCAACTCGGCGGCGCCCAAGCCTACGCGCTGGTGTCCGAGGCCGACCGGCGAGGCACCAACCCGGGGGAATCGCTAACCGCGCTCCTGCGCTCCTGCGCGCCGTGCCTCATCCTGATCGACGAGTGGGTGGGCTACGCCCGGCAGCTCTACGGCCAGGCCGACCTGCCCGCCGGGACATTCGACGCTCACTTCAGCTTCGCCCAGGCCTTGACCGAAGCCGCGGCCGCCACGCCCGGCGCTCTGCTGGTAGCGACAATCCCATCGTCGCAAATCGAGGTCGGAGGCGAGGGTGGACAGGCCGCGCTGACGCGACTCGAGAACCTGTTCGCCCGCACTCGGGCCAACTGGCGCACCGCCACCGCCGAGGAGAGCTTCGAGATCGTGCAGCGCCGCGTCTTCAAGGATCTGTCGTCCGACGGACGCCGAGAGCGCGACGCGGTGGTGCGGGCGTTCTCCAAGATGTACCAGTCCCACGCAGGCGAGTTCCCGCCCGAGTGCCGCGAGGGCGACTACCAGCGGCGCATGAAGGCCACCTACCCGATCCATCCCGAGCTGTTCGACCGGCTCTTCGGAGAATGGTCCACGCTGGAGCGCTTCCAGCGCACACGCGGGGTGCTGCGGATCATGGCCGAGGTCGTGCATGCGCTGTGGATCGGCGACGACCCCAACCTGCTGATCATGCCCTCAACCATTCCCATCGACGACATCGATGTGGCCGAGGAGCTGATGGGCCACCTCGACCCGGACTGGCGAACGGTCGTCGAGACTGACGTGGACGGCTCCGGCGCCCTGCCGCTGCGGCTCGACCGTGAGCATCCGAGCCTCGGCCGGTTCCGGGCGGCCCGCAAGGTAGCCCGCACCGTCTATTTCGGCACCGCGCCGTCGCAGCAGGTCGCCAACCGCGGTCTCGACGACCGATCCATCAAGCTCGGCTGCCTGCAACCCGGCACCGAGCGGCCCGCCGTCTACGGCGACGCCCTGCGCAGGCTGTCGGACCAGGCGATGTACCTGTACCGCGACGGCACGCGCTACTGGTACGCGCTCCAGCCGACCGTCAACCGCATGGCGCGCGACCGGGCCGAGAACCACTTCAGCGACGCCGACGCCGACGAAGTGATCCGCGGGCTGATCGACGACGCTCTGCGTCAGGACAGAGGTCACTTCGCGGGCGCCCACGCTTGCCCCCGCAGCCCTGCCGACGTGCCCGACGAGGACGAGGTCCGCCTAGTGGCGCTGGACCCGACCTCGCCCCACGACACCAAGGTCGACCACAGCGAGGCCCTCCGAGCCGCCGAGAGGATCCTGCTGGAGCGCTCCGGCGGCGCCCGCCAGTTCAACAATATGCTGGTGTTCCTCGCCGCCGACACGGCGCGCCTGCGGGACCTGCGCCAGGCCGTGCGCAGCTGCCTGGCCTGGGACTCGATCGAGCGAGACGCTGGCTCTCTCGGCCTCGACGAGTTCCAGAAGCGCCAGACCCGCGCCAAGGTCACCGAGGCCCACGACACCGTCAAGACCCGAGTCGGCGAGACCTACATCTGGGCCCTTCACCCGATGCGGCCACCCGAGGACCCCACCGGAGAGATCCGCTGGGAGCGGGCGAGACTCACCTCTTCGGCGTCGCTGGCCGAGCGCGTCTCCCGCAAACTCGACCAGGACGAGGCGCTCATCCGCCAGTACGCAGGAACCCGCCTGCGCCTAGACCTCGACCGTGTACCGCTGTGGCGCGACGGACCCGACGGCGAAAGGCTCTCCGTCTCGGTGAAGCAGTTGTGGGAGGACTTCACCCGATACCTGTACCTGCCGAGGCTCCTGCGGCGAAGCGTCCTCGAAGACGCCATCAAGAGCGGCGTGGCCGACACCGCCTGGAGCACCGAGGGCTTCGCCTACGCGGACGGCCACAACGGCGAGCGCTACGTCGGCCTGCGAGCCGCGGAGCAGCTGAGTTCGGTGGCGCCCAGCGGGCTAGTAGTCCACCCGGACGCCGCTGCCCGCCAATTCGCCCAAGAAGAGCCCGAATCCCCGCCGATGGAGCAAGACGGCGACACAGAGCGCGTCCCGAAGGATCCCGTCCCAGTCGTCGAGATCGAGGCTCCTCCGCGACAGCCCGAACCGACCCGGTACTACGGTCGGGTGACGCTCGCCTCAGACCGCTGGACCCTTGTCGCAGCCGACATCGCAGAAGGAGTCGTGCAGCGGCTCGACCGGACCGAGGGAGCCGAGATCAAGGTCACGATCGAGATCGAAGCCACCGCCGAGGCCGGTTTCGATGAAGCGACCCAGTCCGACATCGCCGAGAACTCCGTCACGCTGAGATTCAACGCCAGCGACTTCGAGAACTGACGACCGCCGTGGAGCGGCGTCGGTAGAGATGCAGGCGAACTCATTCACGTCGCTTCCATCCGATGGGGCGTGATAGGCCCATGCGGTGAGCTAGAGCATGGGGAACTTGGCCTTGTCGGGGAGGCCGGAGCGGGCGGTGATGGCCTCACCGGCGACCTGACAGCGGGCGTAGAAGGTGTCCTCGTCGATGGTGGTCATGCGGCCCGCGTCCACGACCTTGGCGCCGTCCACGAACACGGTGTGAACGCCCCGCCCGTCGGCGGACCACACGAGTTGGTTCATCACGTTGAGCAGGGGCCGCCATTCGGGCCGGTCGGTGTCGTGCAGCACCACGTCGGCCTTCTTGCCCGCCTCGAGCGAGCCGATCTCGTCTTGCATGAGCATGGTGCGGGCCCCGCCGAGGGTGGCCATCTCGTAGGCCTTCTCGGCCGGGAACATCTGCGGGTCCATGCGGGCGTCCTTGAACAGCCCGGCCACCAGGTAGGTGGCCCGGTGCATGTCGGCGTAGTTGGAGGCGTTGTTGCCGTCTATGCCGATGCTCACGTTGATGCCCCGCATCACCATCTCGGGAATCTTGCCGACCTGGGTGACGCCGTAGCTGACCTTGAGCGCCGTAGTCGGGCAGTGCTCGACCGAGCATCCCGATGCCGCCATCACGTCGAGTTCGCTGTCGTCGACGCGCACGCAGTGGGTCATGGAGGTGTCGGCGCCGAGCACGCCCAGCTCACCGAGATGGATCATGGGGCGCTGGCCGAATTCGGCGATGAACCCGTCGGGGTCGAGGTTGGCCGGACTCATGTGGAAGTTGAGGCCCACACCGTGATGGTCCGCCGCCTCACGGGCGGCCCGCCACAGCGGATCCGAGCATGTGGTGTGGCCCACCACCATCGACCACGCCTCCAGTCGCCCGCCGGCGGTGCCCCGGTGCATGTCGATGGTGTCGTTGATGTTGGCGATGGCGGTGTCGGTGCTCTGGCGGTAGACGTCGGGCTCGGGGGGCAGGTCCCACACCCACTTGCCGATGCGGCCCCGGATGCCGGCTTCGACGAGCCCGTCCATCACCTCGTCGGTGAAGCGGATGGTTCCCGCCTCAAGGAAGGCGGTGGTGCCCGACTTGAGCATCTCCACCGCAGCCAGCTGGGCCGACAGGCGCTCCTCTTCGGGCGTGTACACCGAGTACAGCGGGCACAGCCACATGAACACGTTCTCCTCGAATGGCGTGTCGTCGGGAACGTAGCCCCGGGTGAGCGGTTCACCCGTGATGTGGATGTGGGTGTTGATCAGGCCGGGAGTGACCACGAAGCGGTCGCCGCCCACGGTTTCGGCCGCCTCGTAGCGCGCCTGCAGGTCCGAAGCCTTGCCGACGGCCACGATCTCGTTACCCCGGATCGCCACCGCGCCGTGGCGGATGATGTCGCGGGACGGGTTCATGGTCACCACGTACCAGCCCTTGACCAGAGTGTCGATGCGCTCTCGTTCGCTCATTTGTGTCTCCTGGCGACGGCGGTGGTCGATGTTCAGTCTCGGGGCTTGGAGGCCACGTATGCGAATTGGAAGCCGATGGGCTCGATCAGCCGCAGCGCCTCGAAGCCGGCGTCGCGCAGCCAGGCGGAGGCCTCGGTGGTTGTTACGCCGAAGCCGTTGACTGTGCTGGCCATCATGGTCATGCCCATGAGCACCGCATGCGGGTTGGTCTTGTGGTTGGGGCCGACGAAATAGTCGGCCAGCACCACCCGACCCTCGGGGCGCAGGGCCGCGTAGGCACGCTCCACGAGGCGTCGGGCGCCATCCGGCCCTTCGGTGCGGCAGACGTGGCCCAGCACGACGATGTCGTAGGCGCCGTCTTCCAGCGCGACCGTGTGGAAGTCGCCGGACCGGAACTCGCAGCGGTCGGCCACGTCGTGCTCGGCCGTCTTGCGCCGGGCCACATCGATCACCCCGTCGAGGTCGTTGACGGTGGCCCGCCCGCCGGAGCAGGCCTGCAGCATGGCGATCGACCAGGGCGCCCCGCCCGCGCCGAGGTCGAGGATCCGGGGCTCCGCCAGGGCGCTGTAGCGCATCTTGAAGTCGGCGCGGCTGGCGCAGCGCCACATGGTGGTGAACGTCCCCTCCACCAGGGGCACGTAGAAGGCGGCCGGGTCGTCGTCGATGGGGGTGGCGGGCCGGCCCGAGCGAACCGTGTCGGCCAGGCGGGTCCAGTTCTCATGGGGGCCGGGAGCCACCGGGATCAGCCCGGCCATCGAGGCCGCGCCGTCGACGAGCAGGTAGCGGCGGGCGGCGTCGTTGAGCCTGAAGCCGTCGACCACCCGGTCGAGCAGTCCGAGGGCCACCACCGAGTCCAGCAACGACTCCATGTGCAGCCCCGGAAGGCCGAGCCGCCCGGCCAGCTCGCCCGCGGTCGTCCCGGCGTCGGGTGCCTCGTCCAAGGCCTCGAACACGCCGAGCTCCAAGGCGGCCAGCAGCACGTGGTAGCGGCCGAGCCCCTCGATCACCGCCCATACCGGGGCGGCCGCGGGTGGCTTGTAGTCCGTGAACGGCCGTCCCACATGGGCCATCGTGTGGGTCTTCTTCAGCTCCGGATAGGGAGCATCCCTCGGCTCGCCTGACATTGGTGTTCATGTTTGTAGGTTTGAACGACGCCAGTCCAACCCACGAAATGATCGGAGCGGAAATGGACCATGTGCACACGAATCCTGAGCGGCTCTGGTCGCGGCTTATGGACATGGCCGAGGTGGGGGCTACCCCGGCTGGGGGATCGAACCGGCAGGCGCTTTCAGATGACGACAGGGCGGGCCGGGAGCTGTTCATCGGCTGGGCCGAGCAGGCGGGCTGCTCAATCGAGCTGGACGGGGTGGGCAACCTGTTCGCACGCCGCCCGGGCACCGACGGTGACGCGCCGCCGGTCGTGCTGGGCAGCCATCTCGACACCCAGCCCACCGGCGGGCGCTTCGACGGCGTGTACGGCGTGCTGGGCGGGCTCGAGGTGATCGAGGCGCTCAACGACCACGCGCTTGAGACCCGAGCCCCCGTGGAGGTGGCGGTGTGGACCAACGAGGAGGGGTCGCGCTTCCCGGTGTCGATGATGGGCTCTGCGGTGTGGGCCGGAGTGCTGCCCCTCGATGAAGTCCGGGGCGTTGCTGACCGTTCGGGCATCACCGTGGGCGACGAGCTCGACCGGCTCGGCTGGTCCGGCAGCGCGGCGTTCGGCAAGCCGCTGGGCGCCTACCTGGAACTGCACATCGAGCAGGGCCCGATCCTGGAGGCCAGCGGCTCGTCGATCGGGGTGGTCACCGGCGTGCAGGGGATCCGCTGGTTCAGGATCACCATCGAAGGGTTCCCGGCCCACGCGGGCACCACTCCGATGGACCGCCGCCAGGATCCGGCCCGGCCGGTGGCCGCAGTGCTGACCGGGATCTACGAGATGGCCGCCGCCCACGCCCCGCAGGTGCGGCTGACCCCGGCGATGTTCTCATCGGAGCCGGTTTCGTCCAACACGGTCCCGGCCCACGTCACGTTCACCATCGACATGCGCCACCCCGACGCCGCCGTGCTGGAGAGCCTGGACGCCGCGCTGCGCAGCCTGGTGGCAGACGCCGCCGCGGCTCACGGCTGCGGGCACCGGGTCGAGGTCATCAACGACTGCGCTCCGGTCGTGTTCGACCCGAGGTGCGTCGACGCGGTGGAGGCGGCCGCCCGGCGCTGCGACTTCGCCCACGAGCGCATCGGCTCCGGGGCGGGCCACGACGCCTGCCATGTGGCCCTCAAAGCTCCTGCCGGGATGATCTTCGTGCCCTGTGCGGACGGCCTGTCGCACAACGAGGCCGAGTCCATCGAGCCCGACGCCGCCGGACGGGGCGCCGAAGTCCTGCTCCACGCCGCCCTGGACCTCGCCTGCACGGCGCCCTGAAGCCGGGGACGGGAGGGGCTAGGGGCGCAGCAGGATCTTGCCGAAGAAGTCGCTCTCCAACATCTTCTGCTGAGCGGCGGCCGCCTCGGTCAGCGGGAACTCCGAATCGATCACGGCGGTGAACTCGCCCGAGCCGACGCCCGCACAGAAGGTGTCCCACAACGGCCCCATCTCGTCGGGACGGTACGGGTCCGAGCCCAGGATCTGCAGACCGTTGTGGAACAGGTGGCCGAGCGAGCTGATGGTGGCCGTGTCGCCCGATGCGTTGCCGCAGTTGACCAGCCGGCCACCGACGGCCAGCGAGAACATCGACTGGGTGAACAGGGCGGTGCCCACATGGTCGAACACCATGTCCACGCCCCGGCCGGCGGTAACCCCCATGGCCCAGCCGGTCACGTCGCCGGTGCGGTTGTTGAGCACATGGTCGGCACCGATCTCAGCGGCCCTGTCGCACTTGGCGTCGGTCCCGGCGGTGGCCAGCACGGTGGCGCCGGCATGCTTGGCCAGCTGGATCCCGGCCACCGACACCCCCGAACCGGCTGCGTGGATCAGCACCGTCTCACCCGCGGACAGGCCGCCCGTGTAGAACAGCGCATGACCGGCGGTGAGCCACACTGTCGGGAACGTGGCCGCCTGCTCCAGCGAGACGTGGGCGGGCACCCGGTAGCAGTGCGAGGCCGGTGCCATGCACTTGGAGGCGTAGCCCCCGTCGACGGTGGCGCCCAGGATGCCGAGTTCGCCGTAGAGGTCGCCCATCCCGGCCAGCTTGGAGTTCTCAGCCACTCCGGCCAGCGACGGATCGAGCACCACCCGGTCGCCGGGCCGCCACTGCGTGACTGCGGCGCCCACCTCCGACACCACTCCGGCGATGTCCATGCCGGCGATGTGGGGGTAGGTGAACCCCGGCATGTGATACCAGCCGTTGCGCTGAAGCAGGTCCAGCCGGTTGAGCGCGGTGGCGGCCACATCCACCACCACATCGCCGTCGCCAGGCACCGGGTCGGCCACATCGGTGTACTCCAGCACCTCGGGCCCGCCCGAGGCGCGGTACATCATCGCCTTCATCGTTGCGTCCAGCCTCCGTATGTGAGTCGATCAGCGGCAGTCGCTGCCGCGAACGGTGCGCTAGCCGTGACCCTCGTCGGGGGTGGCTCCCCACTCGATGATCTGCAGCACGTTGCCGTCGGGATCAGCCACGGTGCCGATCAGGCCGAAGGGCATCTGCTCCACCTCACGCACCCAGGTGACTCCCTGGTCATTGAGGTGAGCCTCGAGGTCGCGGCAACCGCTCACGTCGAGGTTGAGGATGATCCGGTGCCCGTTCTCGCTGGGTCCCGACACCTCGCTGTGCTCCTCGATGAAGAGCTGGACACCGCCGAAGGCGAACGCTCCCATCTCGTTCTCGTCGGGCGAGAAGCACGCCCGGTACCAGTCCTTCATGGTGTCGACCTGCGACGACCCCACGAGGATGCTCCCCAGATTCGGTGCTGACATAGCTCTTTCCCCTGCTGTGGTGAACTGTTGGGCGGACGGTACGCCCTGAGGACCATCGCGGGCAAGCCCGGCCCGAGAGGCCGAGCGCCCACGTACCGGCCCACGTCGCAACTCGACTTGACGGCCGGGTCCGAGTCGGTCGCGGAGACCTGAAAGGATGGGACCATGAGCAGCAGACACCCCGTCCCGACTCGACGACACTGCACCTGCCCGCGCACGTTCTTGGCGGTGTTGCTGGCGTCAGCGATCGTCGCCGGCGGGTGTGGGGACGACGATGGCGAGCCGCGGCCCGTCGATACCGCCGCGGAGGCGACGAGCGGCCCGGAGGCCGGTACCTCTGACACCGCCGAGCCCAGCGGCCAGACGGGCTCCGAGAGCGATGCCCCGGCCGTCGACGAGGACGTGGCCGAAGCGCTGGACGCGGAGGCCGAACCCCTGCTCGCACCGGTCGACACGACCACCACGACCACCCCGGCATCGGAGGTGCCCGCACTGACGTCCGGCGGCACGCTGCGGGTGGCCGTCGAGGCCGAGAGTGACGGCCTGAACCCCGCGGCCAACAACTTCGCGGCGTCGGCCTACGCGATGGCCTACCCGATCTTCGATCCGGTCGCGTACTTCGACACGGAGGGGAACTGGGTCCCGTACCTTGCCGAGTCGTTCGACAGGATCGGCGACGGCACGGTCTGGCACATGAAGCTGCGCGAGGGGGTGCGGTTCCACGACGGCACCGAACTGGATGCCGATGATGTGATGGCGACCGTCAGCGCGCAGATCACCGATCCGGTCCTCTCTCTGGCCTACCGGAACACCATCGATGCCAACCAGTTCATCCGCAAGCTCGACGAGTACACCGTCGAACTGCGTTTGGACAACCCCTCCGCCCGGTTCCCGCTGGTCCTGACAGGGCAGCTGGGCATGGTCCTGCCCTCGGAGTGGTTGGAGCGGGCTCGCCAGGATGAGACCCTGAACCAGATGCCGGTGGGTCAGGGGCCGTTCATGATCGAGAGCCGGGTCCAGGACGAGAAGACGGTGATGGTTCGCAACCCCGATTACTGGGCGGCCGACCGCCTCGACATCCATGTGGACCGCATCGAGTTCTATCCCACCACCGACATGGCCGTCGCGGCCAAGCGGCTGGCGGCCGGTGACCTCGACCTGGTGATCACCACCAACGCAGAGGCGACCCTCATCATGCGGGAGACGGACAATGTCCGGACCATTGAGAACGTGCGAGCCGAGGAAGGCTTCGCGGTGATCAACTCGCAGCGTCCCCCATTCGACGACATCCGGGCCCGCCAGGCCCTGACGTTCGCTGCGGACCGGAACACCTACGTTGAGCTGATCCGCCAGGGCACCTCGCCGCCGGCCGACACGATGTTCCACCCCGACCTGGTCTGGCACAACCCGGACGTGAAGCAGGAGACGAACATGCCGGAGCGGGCCGGCCCCCTGGTCGAGTCCTACTGCGCCGACCACCCAGGGAACTGCTCCGGCGGCCGGATCAACATGGAGCTGATATTCGGTGGCCCCTCGGTCGAGAACACTCGAGTCGCCGAGGTCCAGTCCGACGCCTGGGGGGACTACTTCAACGTCGAGCTGGACGAGGTGCTTCAGGACAAGCTGATCAATGACGTGGTGCTGGGGAACTACAACGTGGTCAACTGGCGGCAGTTCGGCGCCGTCAGTCCCGACAACGACATCCTGTGGCTGGAGTGCGACGCCGTCGGCTTCATCTCGCTGAACTTTCCCCGCTACTGCGACCCCGAGCGTGATGCGCTCATGTTCGAGTCGCGGGGGATCGACGACCTGGATCGGCGAGTGGAGATCTGGCACCGGATCGCGGAGATGGTCCGCGACGCCTACACCTACATCTTCTACTACCACACCAACTGGACGATCGGCGTTCGCGACAGCGTGCACAACGTCTGCGGCCAGACATCGCCCGACGGCGCCGAACTGTTGTGCAACAACTCGGGACGCGTGCTCCTGCATGGAGTCCGGCTGAGCTAAGGTCGGGCTGGATGGCGTGGGGCACAAATCCGCGGGCCTCTAAGCCCCTCCGCGGGCTCCGTGGCGTCATCGACGGCTCTGGACGCGTCGAAGGATGCGCACCTTGACCGCTAGTGCGGTGCGCGCGCTCGGCACTGCGTCCCAGGTCTCGATTCAAACCGCGGCGCGGGTAGTCCTACTGCCGCTCCTCGTAGTGGAGCTTGTCGGCGGCGAGAACGCCTCGTGGATCATCGTTGCCTCGCTGGTCGTGTGCGCCGTGGTTACCGCCGCGTCGATGATGCGGGTGGGCCCGCTGCGATCAACGAGCCTCTATATCGCCGTGGCCGACCCCATGAGCATCCCGTTCTGCGTTCTCGCCCTCGAATTCGGCGGAGCCGTGACGCTGGCTGTGCTCGTAGTGATCGCGGGGATGTTCCAGATCGCCGCCGGGAGGTGGCTGGCGAGCCTGCGAGGGTTCATCACCCCGGAGTTCTCTATCACCCTCGTGGTGCTGGCATGCATATCGCTTCTACCGGTGCTGGTGCGGGCGATCGATGCACCAGAAGGCGCTCGCTGGCCAGGGGCCGTGCCGGTGTGCATGGCGCTCGCGGCCACCGTGATCTACGCGCTGAACAGGCTCGGATCCCCCGTTCTGAAACCGTGGGCCCCGCCGGCGGGACTCGCTGCTGGTGCCGCCGCGGCTGCCGTCTACGGGATCTACGACGTCGATCTCGTCACTGACGCGGCGTGGATCGGCCTGCCCGCATCCGGGTGGATCCCCACCGGCAGCATCGACGCGCTAGCGGTGGCGATGTTGGCTCCGTCGTTCGCGATCCTCGCGCTGGTGCAGGTGGCCAGAGCCAACGTGTCGTCACTGCTGGCACAGCTCGCCTCCGGCCGGCCGGTGCTGGACTTCAGGGAGGTGCAGAGGGCCAATACCCGCATCGGTGCCGGCAGCGTCCTCGCCGGCGTCGGCGGCACCATTCCTCTGGGCTATTCGCCGGCCGGGCCCGCCGCGCTGCTGCAGACGGGCGGAGATGCCCGACGCATCCGCGCCCCACTGCTTGCGGTGTTCGCCGCGGTGGCGGTGTGCCCGAGACTCCAGGCAGCCCTGATCGCGGTGCCGCGGGGCCTCGTCGTCGTGTACTTCTTGTCCGTTCTGCTCTTGCTCGTGACGAAGCTGGTACCTGTCAACTTCATCAAGCAGAGCGCCGGCCCCGCAGTGATGTGGGCACCGATAGGCACAGGAGTTGTCTTTGAGGCCGTCGGAGCGGCCCTGGGGGACGCAAAGGGACTTGATGCCGTGAACGGCCTCACTGCCGGGAGCATTGTGCTGATCGCGTTGACTGCGCTGCGGACGCTACGCACCAGACGGCACCGCGTCGACCTGCCGCTCGCTTCCTTCAGTGCCGAGGAGATCAAGGAGTTCGTCTCGAGCTTGCCGGTCGAGAGCGAGGAACTGCAGGACCGGCTCAACGCCGTCTGCGAGGAGGCGCTGTTGGTGCTGATCCAATCCGACGTCCACTCCTATGACCCCAACCGGCAGGTTCGGCTGACCGCCACCCTGCGCGGAGCCACTATCGAAGCAGAGTTCGTGGCCGCGCCATCAGGTGCGGAGAACCTCCAGGAACGCATCATGCTGCTGTCGGAGCCCGAGGCGCGCGACTTGGAGGCGGTCATCGAACGCGACGCCGCGCTGCGGTTGCTGAACCACTACGCGACGTCGGTGACTCACCGCCAATATCACGACGTGGAGGTCATCACCGCGGTCGTGACGTAAACCGAAGGCGCGGGCCGTGAGCGCCCTCTCAGGCGTTCTTCTCGGAGGCTGAGCCGGGGACGTAGGTGCCCTTGTTGCGCCACAGCACCACCTCGTTGCCCCACGGGTCGCGGAAGGCGGCGTGGCGGGCGTCGAACTCCTCCCAGTAGACCTCGTCCCACATCTTGGTGGCGCCCATCTCCATGGCGACCGCGAGCCGATCGGGCGGGTCGGCCACCATCACATAGATGCGCGGCACCGGACCGGTCACCGGGGTGGTCTCCCGGTGGATGCCCAGGTTGGGCTTGACCCCGGGCAGCACCTCATGGAACTCGCCGGCCGGGCGCCGCTTGTACTTCCAGTCGAACAGCGTCTCGTAGAACTGCGAGGTCGCCTCCGGATCAGGGGTGGGCAGATCGACGAAGATGAGCGGATTCACCATAGTGGCCTCCTCATTGCCGGGCCGGTCGTGGCGGTCACGCTAGACGAGCCCGTCCAACCGGGCGACAGCGGCGTCGCCCAGGGCCACGAACCGCTCGTAGTTGGCGCGGTAGGCCTCTGCGGGTACCGGCTCGATGCGGGTCATCTCGGCCAACGGCCAGGAGTCCATGCACGCCGCGCCTACGCCGTCCCACCATTCGAGGGCCGCGCCCGCGGCCAGAGCGCAGCCGTGCGCGGAGAGTTGCTCGGGCTGCTCGGGCATGTCGACGGCCACCTCCAGCACCGACGCCTTGATCGAGCACCACAGACGGCTGCGCGCCGGCGAACCGCCGCAGCACATCACGTCCATCTCCACACCGGCGCGGCGAAGCTCCTCGTGAACATGGCGCAGGCCGTATCCGGCCGCCTCCAGCACCGCCCGGGCGATCTCGGCCACACCGGTGTCGAACGTCAGGCCGTGGATCTCGCCCCGCAGGCGCGACTCCCAACGAGGCGCTCTCTCGCCGTCGTGATAGGGCAGCACCAGAAGGCCGCCCGCGCCCGGACCGACGCCCTCCGCCAGCGTCAACAGTTCCTCGATGGATCGGCCCGACACCGTCGACCACCACTCCAACAGTTGACCGTGCCCGTTGGTGGGGCCGCCCACCACCTCCACCCCGGCCACCGGGCTGAAGTAACCGGGCAGTTCTGCGGGGCGCTGCGTCGCTTCCACCGCCACCCCCAGCCCGCCGGTGCGGCCGCCGGGGTCGTGGCCCCGGCGGGGCGTGCCCAGACCACCCGCCCAGAAGCTCATGTAGGCGTCGTTCGATGCGCTGACCAGGGGAGTGCCCGTCGCCAGCCCCAACGACCCGTCGCTGTGACCGATGATCGTCGCCACCTCGACCCGCTCGCCGTAGCCCGCGATGGCCTCCTCTCCGGGCCACAGCCCCTGGACGTCACCCGCGCCCAGACACCGCAGCGCCCAGTCCCAGATCTGCGCGCCGGCCAGCGGGCGGGCCGCTTCGTGGCTGAGGAACTCGAGCTGGGCCAAGTGGTGCCCGGTGCGGTCCAAGCCGTTTCCGGCCGGATGACGGCAGGTGGCGGCCATCCCCGCGGTGATGCTGCCCCCGTGGCCGTCCAACGGCACAGTCGTCGGGCTCTGCCCGCCCACGCCCACTGCCGCGATCTCCAAGCCGGACTCGTTGACCCTGGCCAGAAGACGGCCCAGACCGTCGAGCCACGCAGCCGGATCAGCCCGCCCCTGCGGCCACGAACCCGCCCCCGCGAACGGCTCGTACATCCAGAGCTCCACATCTCCGCCCGGCGAAAGCGCCACCGCCCGAGCCCCGCCGGTGCCGAGATCAACCCCCACAACTACCGAACTCACCGCATTGGCCCCTGCATCGGCGGTGGTGTGCCGCTCAGCCGACCATCACCCGGTAGACGGGCTGCTCGACGGCGAGGGCCAGAGCGTCGGCGACATCGGCCAGCTTGTAGCGGGCGGTCACCAGACGGTCCAGATCGGCAGCCAGAGCGCCCGATTGCAGCAGGCCCGCAGCCGTGCGCCAGTCCTCGGGCTCCTGGCTGAACACCCCGATGATCGACAACTCGTGATGATGGATGCGGTCGGCGCCGACCGACGCCATCACGTCTTTGGGGAACGCCCCGTACAGCACCACCGTTCCGGCGTCGTCGCACAACTCGAGCGCCATCTCCACCGCGCCAGCGACGCCCGCGGTCACGAACACGATGTCGTGGCCGCCGAGCCACCCGGTCACGGCGTCGGGCGCGCCTGCCCGGTCGGCACCCGCGCCGAGGGCCTCGGCCTGCCGTGCCTCGCTGACATCGATCATGGCCACTGAGGCCGCGCCCCAGGCACCGCAGAGAGCCAGGTGCAGGCGACCCATGTAGCCGGCACCGATGACCGCCACCCGATCACCGGACCGGAAGCCGCTCAAGCGAACCGAGTGCACCACGCACGCGAGCGGCTCACCCATCGCGGCGTGCTCGACCGGGATCTCGCCCACCCGGTAGGTCTGAGCGGCAGCCACCCTCACCACCTCGGCCAGGCCCGCCCCCATCGAGATGGTGCCGTCGCTCAGAGCGCCGCCCTGAGGTCGCTTGCACAGGGCGCTGCGGCCACGGCGGCACATATGGCAGGTGCCGCACCGGGTGAGCAGATCCATGGTCACCAGGTCTCCGATCTGGGGAGTTCCCGGCAGCAACGCAACCGCGGCACCGACCTCGACCACCCGACCGGCGGCCTCATGGCCCGGAGCGACGGGGTAGATCGGCTTGGTCCCCGCGAACAGGCGTCGCTCCATGGTGCACAGCCCGCAGGTGCCCACCTCTATGAGCACGTCTTCAGGTCCGGGCCGGGGCCGAGGCTCGTCCCGCAGCTCGACCTCGCCCGGCCCGGTGACAACTGCTACCTGCATGACGCTCCTGTCTCGCTCGGCTAGTGGCGGTTAGAGACTAGGGACAATGGATGTGGGGCCACCTGTGCGGTATCTCCAGCCCGGCTCGGGCCAGCAGCGAC